>DATCAO010000032.1:0-3575 GCA_036512575.1 Puia sp. | reverse complement strand
GCATATAAATTAAACGGTATGCTGGTTTTCTTCGCTGCCATGAAAAATCATTATGGATTTTATCCTACGGCAAGCCCGATGAAGATTTTCCGGGAAAAATTAACAGCCTACGAAACGTCCAAGGGAGCCATCCGGTTTCCATTAGATAAACCCATCCCGGTTAAACTGGTATCGGAAATTGTCAAATGGAAGGTTAAAGAAAATCTTTTGAAGGAAAAATTCAAAAGTCAAAAAGCAAAATAGAATGCATAGGTTCAACCACCATCGCAAAAGATTTTACTTTTTACTTTCCAAAAGCTTTTGAAAAAATGGCTTCAGTTCTGCCGCCAGGATTTGATGATCTTCCAGGTTGGGATGACCTCCGCAGCCCCTGGCCTGCATGGGCCTGAAAAAATAAACAGCGACCGGCAGATCTGAAACGTGTTGGCGGTCAATAGCTCTTTTTACAGCAATCAGGCAACGCTGAAGGAGTTCGCGCCGGTCGCCATTCAACATCGGGCTGCTGAGTAAAGCAATCTGTGCTTTTGGATATTTTGATTTAACGATGTTAATGAATCCGATATAGTTCTTAACGAAATGCGCACTGTCGAATGGTAATCGCGGTGATTTCCCATCCCCGTTGCTAAAATCATTTGTTCCGAGGGCAACACTTACAATTCGCGGACGATAGGATTTAAAATCCCAGAAACGCGAATCATCATCCTGCAAATCGGTCTTTTCATAAACCTGTGGCATGATGGGGCCAGGACTGTTCCAGTTCCGGTATATCCCAATCCCGCTCACACTGCTCAGGATAAAATTTGTATTTAGCATCCGGGCCAATCGCGGTCCGTATGCATAATAAGCATTGTGCTGATCGTGGTATTCCCCTGTTCCACAGGGAACTTCCGAGGGATCTGCCGCTGCCCCGCAGGTAATGCTGTTGCCAATAAATTCGATCAGGGGAAGATCAGGGATTTTCAATGGAACACAATCGGTCGCAATTATTTTTTCAATGTAAATGGGTCCGGTTGCCGCTTCAGTCGCCTTATATATCCAAATGGTATGACTGCCCTTTCCCAGTCCGCCGATCATCAGGGGCAGACGGTTGTTCCCGGAAATTTTAATTCTTTTCTGGTAGGCGCCATCCAGCGTGTATTGCAGGTAGTTATGAGCCGACGTATCCAAAATATAGGTATTTATTGAGCAGGCTGTTCCTGAAAACCGGAATCCAAAATGTACGGCTGAACTGATCAGTTCCAGTTTGCTGCGTCCGTTCATTGCAAATCTTCCGTATGGGTGCAGGGCGGAAGCCCATAAGGTATCTCTTGAAGTGGCATATGAAATCGAAGTGTTTGCATAGATAAGCAGTAAACAGAAACTGCACAGATGAAAAATACTTTTTTTATTCATGCCTCAGGTGTACTTGTTCAGGAAACTATTGTATCAGAATTTTATCCGGATGCTTTACTGATGTTCAATGAAATTAGTTTTGAGATTGATCATTTGTTGTTGAGCACTGTTCAGGTTGATATAACCCTGCCTCGGCCGGTCCAAGTCTATCACCAGGTACAACGCGAGTGTGGTCATTAATGCGAAAGCCACTACCAGTACCCATCTTCTTTCATGGCCCTTGCTGCCATACCCGGTCAGAAATGACGACACGATGGTAAGTATCAGCAAAATATCCAGAATAAGTCTGGGTACAACCGATCTTCGTTCGGCTTCCCGGGTAGATACAATATCAATCATCGCATTTAATGCAGGAATCATTTGCATGGAGGCAACTGTATAGGACGCATTGTGCGAGAGTTCCGAAACCCTTTTCCAACACAGACCTGAAATGGAGTCAGCCCTGGAAAGCGCATTTTGAATCTGATCGGCATTGTCACCCACATCATAATAAGCAATCCGCGCTTCCAGGTAATTCCTCAGATCAGCCCTGAACAAACTTCTTGCACTGTCCGGATAGAGATCGCAACGCAGGATGACTGTTCCAATATTATTGGCTTCTTCCACAATTACGTGGCGCCGGCTCTCATATTTTGTAGCTGAAATGCCAAAGGCAAAAGAAAGCAACAGGGCCATCAATCCCAACAGGGAACCTTCGGCTGTTCCCAAACCGGAACTACCAATATCCGGAAATTTTTTGACCTGCCTTTTTTTGTAAAGAAATCCTAGCCAGTTGAAAAATACAAGCAGTAAAAAATAAGGAATAGCCAAATATAATGCGGGGATATGGACGAGAGGTTGGTATTCCATTGTAAAAAAATTAATTGGTCATAGTCCAGCCACCACCCAGCGCTTTATACAATGAAACAATAGCATTCAGTTTCAGTTGCAGGGTAGTAGATTCCAGTAGCTGCGCGTCAAATAAATTGGTTTGCATGATAATCACTTCAAGATATGAAGTATAGCCATTATCATAACGGGCCTGGGATAAGACCAAAGCTTTTGACGCCGCCTCAACTTGTAATTTCCGTTGCAGATGTTCTTCATCCAGGTTCCGGTAAGACGCCAGTGCATTGTCCACATCCGCAAATGCATTCAGTGAGGTCTGCTGATATTGATAATACAACGCCTCGGTTCTTTGACGCTCCACCTCGACCAGTTTTTTATTCTGTCCCCAGTTGAATAATGGTCCCACCAGGGACCCAAATCCATTGGCAACAAATCCTTTATTGGTGAGCAGTGTGGATAACTGCGGACTGGCGAAACCCAGGGCGCCGGTTAAACTGATGGTTGGAAAACGATTGGCCTCAGCAACACCGATCCTCGCAAACTGGGCCTGCAGGGCAAATTCTGATGCCATGATATCAGGCCTCCTTTCCAACAGTTGCGAAGGCAGGCCGGCAGGTATATCGGGTGATAAGATCTGATTGTAGTTGCTTTCCCCGCGAACAATGGGACCGGGACCGAGACCGATCAATACGCGGATGGCATTCTCCGTTAGGATAATCTGCCTTCTGAACGCGGGAATGGCTGCAGCGGCAATGGCCTCCTGCTGCTGTGCTTGCAGGAGATCCAGTTCTGAAACATATCCGTGCTGGAATTTATCAGAAATGAGCCGGGTGTTTTGTTTTCTCCCCGATAATGTATTCTGGGAGATCATTAATTTATTGTCCAGGTCGCGCAGCAAAAAATAATCAGAGGCCACTTCAGCCACCAGGCTCACCTGCAGCGCATCCCGGTTGGCTTTTGAGGCAAGAAATTCATCAACCGCCGACTGGCTCTGCAGTCTGAGTTTTCCCCATACATCGAGCTCCCAGTTTAATACCCCGAAAACGTTCAGCAGCCCGCCATCCACACCTGCAGCCACTTTGGTGGCATCCGTACCTGCTGTTCCTCCGCCTGCCTGTGCCTGGTAACTCAGCTTGGGATACATATTTGCTTTTATCGCCCCGGATAAGGCCAGCGCCTCCTGCATGTGTGATGCAGCAGCAAGTAAATCCCGGTTGCTGTCGATAGCCGCTTTGATTAGTTTCTGCAGGGCAGTATCATGGTATACATCAAACCAGGTCGCCAGGGCAGATGTATCCGTTTTCGTCGCATCCGGATAACTGATAGTGGATGATTCAGCCGGCCTCGCATATTTG
>DATCAO010000031.1:0-7922 GCA_036512575.1 Puia sp. | reverse complement strand
GGAATCGTGAGAATCGCCGTGTTCCTTAATAACGGTGTATTCTCCGGGACTGAAGTCGAATTTACCTGTTTTGTTCTTGGTGATTGTCCCGATACCTTCCAGATAAAAGGGTTTACCGATGTTCAGCATTTCAGTTCCCAGATTGAGATAGGATTCCAGATCAGAAATGGCCAGGGGCCTGATCTTACCGGTATGTTCAATGATAAAATTGATCAGTTCTTTGTCGGCTGAAGGTATATTTGCATTTTGAAATTGTACCGCATTGGGCACAGATAACAGGGTGCGGTCATGCTCTTCAGGAAGTACAACAGATTTATCCAGGGTAAAGATACCCAGGCCGGGCAGGGACATCTTCCGGTTCTTATATAAATACTGTACAAGCAACAGAGGGATCTTCAGAGCCAATGGATTTTCTTTAAAAGTAAGTTACGAACGCTAATCTGGGGGAATAATTATCTGAAAATTAAAATAAAATATTGAAAACTAATCATATACCTGCCAAAACTTCAATTTTAGCTCAATATTCATCCCAGTCTGCAAACTGACCACTTATGCTTACTAAGGAAGAAGAAGCTTTCATTACCTATTGGAAGGCCAACAGGGATAAACAAAAAAAGACTTTTCGGCAATTTCTACTGGGCATTCCCCTGGCGCTTCTCTTTGTTATCCCGATCGCGCTCAATTTTTTTTCAGGCTGGTACAAAAGGGCGGCCATGGTGAGTAACGGTTCGGCGTTCAATCCCGGGGTCCTGCTGCTGGCCCTGCTCCTGATCGTAGTTTTCATCGCCATATTCTCCCGGAAATTCAAATGGGATCAATATGAACAGCGTTATAGGGAATTATTGGCCAGGGAGGAAAAACTTAAGGAAAATCAAAAATAATCTAAGGCTGCAGCGTTTCGGAATGCAGTGTTGTCTTTAATGGCAGGCCGACGATTTTTATTACTAGTGCCGTAACCACAAACTACCTGCTAAACCGACCCTGAACAAAAGTTCGGGGTTTTTTTATCTTATTTTTACCGAAACCTTCTGTTTGCCTTACGAACCCATTTCAGTATTTGACATATTCAAAATCGGGGTCGGTCCTTCCAGCTCCCATACATTAGGCCCGTGGCGGGCCGGTCAGGCTTTCATAAAGTCTTTGAGCGATAAGGGATTGCTTTCTCAGTTAAAGCATATCCGGGTACTATTATACGGATCACTCGCCAAGACAGGAAAAGGTCATGGCACCGATATAGCGGTTCAGCTTGGTCTTGCCGGATATGATCCCGTGGGGATTGATGCTTCAGTTATTCCGGCTGTTTTAGAAGGAATCAAAAATAGAAACTCCCTGGAACCTGGCCTGTCCATAGCGTTTAACCCTTCCGAAGATATCATTTTCCTGACCCGGGAATCGCTGCCATACCATCCCAACGCGTTGAGTTTTCTGGCTGATTTTGAATCACATCAGCCTGTATCGGAAACCTGGTATTCAGTCGGTGGAGGATTTATCGAGCAGGAAACAGGCGCAGCATCTGCAAAAAGACCTGTGCAGCTTCCTTTCCCAATCGACACGGCCTCCGATTTACTTCATTGGTGCAGGAAGACGGGCCTCCCGATTCATGGAGTTGTACTCGAGAATGAGGAGGTCTGGCGCGAAGAACCCGCTATTAAGCAGCAACTGGATTCCATCTGGAAGGTGATGCGGGAATGCATGTTTAGCGGCTGTCATACAGAAGGCATATTGCCAGGCGGATTAGAAGTAAGCCGGCGTGCGGCTGCGCTGAATAAAAAGTTATTGGCCGGGCGAACCTATACAAACTATGAAGGATGGATGGAAGCGATCAAAGCCGGTGGCCGGGATTTCCAGTATATTCTGGACTGGGTGAGTTGTTTTGCCCTGGCGGTGAATGAACAAAACGCTTCTTTTGGGAAGGTCGTCACGGCGCCCACCAATGGAGCTGCCGGCGTTATACCGGCTGTTCTCCAGTATTTCATTTGTTTTACAGATGCATTCAGCGAAGATAAAATCAATAGTTTTCTGCTAACAGCAGCCGAGATTGGGAGCATTTTTAAAAAAGGTGCAACACTTTCTGCCGCGATGGGCGGATGCCAGGCCGAAATAGGTGTCTCATCTGCTATGGCAGCTGCTGCGCTAACTGAGAGTATGGGCGGAAGCCAGCGTCAGGCACTTATGGCCGCAGAGATCGCCATGGAACATCACCTCGGTCTGACCTGCGACCCCATCGGCGGCCTGGTGCAGGTGCCCTGTATTGAACGCAATACCATGGGAGCCATCAAAGCCATTACAGCCTCTCAACTGGCGATGCAGAGCATGCCGGATTTTGCAAAGGTTTCCCTGGATGCCGTCATCCGCACCATGTGGGATACGGCACTGGATATGAACAGCAAATACAAGGAAACCTCCGACGGCGGATTGGCAGTGCACATTCCCCTCAGTCTCCCGGAGTGCTGACTATTTTCAAATGATACTCTTTGTTCCCGCCAGTGACAGCAGGTTCAACGATTCCTCATCCAAGTGGATGGAAACCGATTTCAACAGCTCTTGGAGTTGCGCAGTACTGGTAGCGCTGGCGATCGGAGCAACCACAGCCGGACGCGTCATCAGCCAGGCGAGTGCAACTGAGGCAGGACTGGTCTGGTATTTTGCAGCAACTTCATCAAGGACACCCAATATATTCATTCCTTTAACATCCAGATACTGAGCAACACCTTTGCCACGAACACTTTTGCTTAGATCGGCTTCCGTACGGTATTTGCCGGTTAGAAATCCGCTGGCCAGTGCATAATATGAAATGATCCCAATCCCTTCCTTTTCACAAAGGGGCTGAAGGTCTTTTTCGATGCGCCGGTCATACAGGTTATAGGCAGGCTGCAGGGTTTCATAACGGGCATAATTGTGCGCTTTGCTTACATCCAGAGATTTGGTTAAACGTTCGGCAGTAAAATTTGAGGCGCCGATGGCGCGGATTTTCCCTTCACCTATCAGGTCTGTATACGTGCCCAGTGTTTCTTCCATAGGGGTTTGCAGATCATCATCGTGTGATTGATACAGGTCGATAAAATCAGTTTGAAGTCTTTTCAGGGAATCCTCCACGGCCTGCCGGATATATTTACCGGACAGTCCCGTTTTTCCAGGCCCCATCGGTTTGCCCACCTTGGTGGCTAAAACCACTTTCTTTCGATTATTTCTATTCTTCATCCAGCGACCAATAATCGTTTCTGATTCTCCGCCGCTATTGCCTCGTACCCAGGTGGAATACACGTCGGCGGTATCAATCAGATTGAAACCTGACTGTAAAAATGCATCCAGTATCTCAAAAGAGTCGGATTCCGGAACGGTCCAGCCAAATACATTTCCGCCCAGTGCGAACGGCGAAACCCAGATTCCCGACCTGCCTAAACTCCTATTTTCCATAAGCTGTTTTTTATATTTACAAATTTGCGGACAGAAAGTTAAATTAAAATTAGAGGATGTATTTTTAAATGATGGATAATCAAAACGGATCTTTTATCCCGGGTATTGAAGTGCGTCTCGCATCAAAAGAAGATTTATGGCAGGTACGCGAGCTGGCCACTGTCATTTTTCCCCTTACTTATGAAAATATTGTTCCGGCCGAAGGGATTGCCCATATGATGGAACTCTTTTACACCCATGAAGCCCTGCAATCGCAATATGATTCCGGTCAGGTTTTCCTGATCCTGTATTTTGAAGGAACACCAGCGGGATATGCCTCATACACAAAACTAAATGCACATGGGAATTTTAAGCTCAATAAAATTTACCTGGATCATCGCATACAGGGGAAGGGCCTGGGAAGATTCCTGTTATTCGACGTCATCAGGCGTGTCAAATCTGAAGGCGGCAGGAGTCTTGTGTTAAATGTCAATCGCCACAATAAAGCAGTCGGTTTTTATCGCAACCTGGGATTTGCCATAGTGAAAGAAGAACTTTTGAATATCGGCGGCGGACATTTTATGGATGATTATGTTTTGGAAATGAAAATCGTTTAATCGCCAACCGCCAACTGCCAACCGCCAACTGCCAACTGCCATCCGTCACACCTCATTCCCCATCGCAGCTTGTTTCATGCGGTGCGTTAATTCGTGGCCGAAATATTTTTCGATCCTTCTTTCCATCAGGTAAATCAATGGAGTCAGCCCGACCGCCATGATGAATTTATAAGTATAATTCACTATGCCAATCGCCAGGATCTGCCGCCAGCTTAACTTTCCGGCGAATGCAATGAACAATACGATATAGCTGTCCACCAGCTGGGAAACGATCGTCGAACCGGTGGCGCGCAGCCAGACATGTTTTTCTCCGGTTATTTTTTTGATCCGGTGAAAAATGGTTACGTCAACGATCTGGCTGACAAGAAAAGCCACAAGGCTGCCGATAATGATGCGCATCCCCTGACCGAAAACAGCACTGAAGGCCGACTGCATATCCGGTACGCCGCTGCTTTTGTTGCTGGCCACCCAAAAACCTGCGGGAGCTGTATTCATGGCCATAAAGAACATGATATAAGCATAAGAAATCAACCCCACTGCAATAAAAGAAATCCTTCGAACGGCCTTGGGACCGTAGTATTCATTCACAATATCCGTCATCACGAATTCCAGGGGCCATAAAAGGACACCGCAGGTAAGGGTAAATGAAAATCCTGACTGACCGAAGATCGTAAAGGAAAAAGGTTTAAAACCTAATGTGGTTTCAAGAGAGAAAATTTTACCTCCGATGCACTCGGCGATCAGGGCATTGGCAACAAAAAACGCAGTAAAGAAAATAAACAGTTTGGTTGGCTTGTCGTCGAGGATTTTTCTGATCATTTGAACATTAAGATTAATTGAATGGCAAGAAATCCGCCATTAACATATATAAGCCAGCGCGGAATTCCTTCCAACGGTTTTTTCGACACCAAAAGCAGGGCCATCCACAGGTTTACAACTACATTCAAAATAACCGATATAAAAAATCCCATGACCAGGATCAGCGAAGTCAGCCCTGCATTCACCGGGTGCCTGAGCCTTAAAATGATCAGGGCAATCAGGAAACACAGATTACATATGAAAGCTGCACGATGACATAACCTTAAAAAAGCCATGGTTCAAAAATCCAAATTTCTGCATAAAATAGCATTATTTTGCCTGATTAATCAGTTTCATCGTATGAATTCATCGCTTCTTAAGAAAGCCCTGCCACATTTTATTGCAATTGTTGTTTTTTTTGTTGTTTCGGTTGCTTATAATAAAACTCAACTCGAAGGCAAAGTAGTCAGTCAGTCAGACGTACAACAGTTTAAAGGAATGTCCAAACAATCTGATGACTATAAAGAAAAAAACGGTCACTGGCCACTATGGTCGGAGTCTATGTTCAGTGGGATGCCGGCATATAATTTTCGTTTCGAGGGTACAACCGGATTCAATGTTTCCTATCTGAATTGGATATTCTTTCTTAGAAAGGGAGACCCGTGGAAGCCTATCAGCCTTTTTTTTAGTGCCTGCTTATGTTTTTATATCCTTACTCAGGTATTTGGACTGAGCCTGCTGGTTTCTTTACTTGGCTCTTTAGCTTACGGTTTTGCAACTTTCAATCCCATCCTCGTTGTTGTTGGCCATGACACTGAATTTATCGCTATCGGTTATATGCCGGCAGTATTGTCAGGGGTCTTACTAGTACTTAGGAGAAAATATCTTTTAGGCGCAACCATTACGACAATTTTTTTTAGTCTGCAGGTGAGTGTACTCCATATACAGGTCATTTATTACATGATGTTAATTATTGGCATCATCGCAATAACTTATTTGATTGCCAACTGGAAGCCAGCAATTATGAAGCACTTGTTAATCTCTTACTCGATCATTTTTGCTTGTCTGATTGTTGGATTTTTAAACTTTGCTTATATCCTCTTGCCTACAAGGGAATATACGGATGAAACCATGCGTGGAGGGAAATCGCAATTGACGCCTGCAGACGCCAAAAATAAAACTTCCGGCGGACTCAATAAAGATTATGCGTTTTCCTGGAGTTACGGCATATCAGAAACGCTTACGCTTTTTGTACCAGGCATGCAGGGCGGCGGAGGGGCTGGTAAAGAAATTACATGCAATTCGAAATTTGCAGATAAATTATCTGAGGCAGGCATTCCGGAAGACAGTGCCATCGCCATGGCAAATTCGAATACATATTGGGGAGATCAGCCTTTTACTGCCGGCCCGGTATATCTCGGAGCGGTTATTTGTTTTTTATTTATCCTGGGACTGGTATACGTAAAAAGCTGGCATAAGTGGTGGATATTATCGATTTGCATTGTGGGAATTGTACTTGCCTGGGGAAGGCATCTGTCATTTATCAATTATTTTTTATTCGATCATCTGCCCTTCTACAATAAATTCAGGGCGCCTTCTATGGCACTGGTGATGCCTCAGCTTGGCTTCGCTTTGCTGGCAGTTCTGGGCCTGCAGGAATTCACCGATTCCATTGAAAGAAAGGACATCCAATTCGGTAAATTCAAAAATGTATTATACTTGTCCGGGGGCCTTGTTTTACTGAGCGTTCTGATTTATTTCATGAGTGATTTTAAATCGGAAAATGACGTCAGACTGAAAAACAATTTTATTTCGAATATATCACAGCAAATGGCTCAGGGAAAACAGCCAACTCCTGAAGTGGAACAGCAGGCAAACCAGGTTGTCAATGGCTGGATGTCGGCGCTGCGCGAAGATCGTAAGGGAATATTCCAGGCTGATCTGCTCCGCAGTTTCGTTTTTATATTATTAACCGGTGGTCTTTGCTGGTTTTATTTTCGTGGAAAAATTAAGGCAGTCGTTTTACTTTCCGGCCTGCTTGTATTAAGCTCTTATGATCTGCTGGCGGAAGGCAAAAAATATCTGAGCGAAGACAGTTATATTGAAGCGGACAATAGTGAGGTTTCCTTCACTCCTTCGGACGCAGACAACCAGATCAGCGCGGATCCGGAAAAAAATTTCCGGGTATTGGATGTTGCGAGCAAAGACCCGTTTCAGTCAGCACGGGCATCATATTTTCATAATTCTGTCGGAGGATATCATCCGGCTAAACTTGCACTCTACAATGATATCATTGAACATCAGTTATCCAAAGGCAATCAGATGGTATATAATATGCTGAATACAAAATATATTATTCAGAAAGGGCAGGATGGGAAAGATGTGGCACGGCTCAATTCCGGAGCTTTTGGTTCCTGCTGGCTGGTTTCAAATATTCATTTTGTCCAAAATGCCGACCAGGAAATGTCAGCGCTGGATAGCACCAACCTGCGCGACACAGCCATCGTCGAAACTTTGTACAAGGAAAGGATTCCTTTTATGCCTGTACAAGACAGTTCTGCCAGCATTCATCTGATCGAAAACAGGCTGGACACCATCACGTACCGTTTTAAATCAAAAACAAATCAATTTGCAGTTTTTAGTGAAATCTATTATGACAAAGGATGGAACGTTTTCATTGACGGGAAAGAAGCGCCGTATTGTAAAGCAGACTATGTGCTGCGGGGTATGTCCATACCGGCCGGCGACCATATCATTGAATTTCGGTTCAGACCAAAATCCTATTATTTAGGAAACACCATAAGCATCTGGGCCACGATTTTTACATTTTCACTTATTATCTTGGCGACACTGCAGGCTTTTGGAGTTTTAAAATCAAAAAGCAGCCTGTCGGGCAACCAGGTTGTTGGTTGAAAAAGGCAGTTAACAAGAATTGTATATGGATCAAATGAGCATAAATCCATTCATCATTTTTAAAAAATGCTTTAAACCTTAAGCCTTACGCCTTAGGCGTTAAGCGTTAAGCGTTAAGCGTTGGGCCTAAAATGAATATCATCTCTTTAGTTTCATATCCGTTCCTCCCTGCAAAATCCGGCGGACAAAAAGGGATCT
>DATCAO010000030.1:0-4338 GCA_036512575.1 Puia sp. | reverse complement strand
AAAAAACTCACCCACCTGCTTTCTTTCTTTATATTTAAGCAGGTGCAGGCTTTGTTGGATGGAGGAGCTACTGGTGAAGTAAACGTGGGCAGCAGCAGCCTGAATTTCCACACGACCCCAGAAAATTTTTTCAACCGGATTGGAAGAAAAATATTCGAAACGGGTCAGTGGCATGAAAGCCTCGCAATAAAAACAAAATAAAATGTCTTCTGAAAGAAGTGCAGATCCGCAGCCGCAACAGGTGTGCGGGAAAAAAAGATTCAGCAGGGATCGAAAAAATAGAAACCGGGATTGCATATTCGGGATGCACTAACCGGAGACTTTAAAATAAATATTTGTATACTTCTTCTACCTTGCCCATCCATTTAATTTCAATCTGGGGCGAGATATTTTTTAGTCCTTTCTGGTTGTATTTGGAAACAAGGATTTTACTGAACCCCAATTTCTCCGCCTCGGCTATTCGCTGACCAATCCGGTTGACCGCCCTGATCTCTCCATTGAGACCAACTTCACCTGCAAAGCAGGTATTTGAGGCAAGCGGCACATCTTCAAAAGAACTCAGCAGCGCGCAAAGAACGGCGAGGTCAATGGAAGGGTCTTCTACTTTTAAACCACCTGCAATATTCAAAAAAACGTCTTTCACACCAAAGTGAAAACCCCCTCTTTTTTCCAGTACGGCCAGCAGGAGTTGAAGACGTCTCAGATCAAAACCACTTACTGTTCTTTGCGGGGTACCGTAGACGGATGTAGTAACCAGGGCCTGCACCTCAATCAACAATGGTCTTTGCCCTTCTATACTTGCGGCGATGGCACTTCCGCTGAGCTGTTCATCTTTTTGTGTGATCAGGACCTCACTGGGATTACTGACCTGCTGCATGCCCTCATCAGTCATTTCATAAATACCCAGCTCGGCCGTGCTGCCGTAACGATTTTTCAATGTTCGTAATATGCGGTAGGTATAATGCCGGTCACCTTCAAATTGTAAAACAGTATCAACCATATGTTCGAGAATTTTCGGTCCCGCAATATTTCCGTCTTTGGTGATATGGCCTATAAGAAAAACAGGCGTACCCGTTTCCTTGGCGAACCGCTGGAATTCTGATGCGCATTCACGGATCTGCGATATGGTTCCTGATGAAGATTCTATATATGAAGACTGTAATGTTTGAATGGAATCTACAATTACGACCTGTGGTTTTAATTTTTTAATTTCACGGAAGATAACCTGGGTTGAAGTTTCTGTAAGCAGATAAAAATTATCCGGACTATTCATCAGGCGCTTTCCACTTATTTTTAAGCGGTCGGCCCGCATGCGGATCTGTTGTTCACTTTCCTCACCACTGATATAAAGTGTAGTAATTTGATTCAGCATCAAACCGATCTGCAGAAATAAAGTGCTTTTGCCAATTCCGGGTTCGCCGGCAATAAGAATTAAACTTCCTGAAACGATCCCACCTCCGAGTACCCGGTTCAATTCCGAATCCGGCGTAACGATTCTTTTTTCTTCTCCGCTGATTACTTCATGGATCGAAATCGTTTTGATTTCTTTTTGATCGGAATTTTTTTTCCATCCGGATTCTTCCAGCCTGTCGTCTTTGCTGATTACTTCTTCAGTGAAAGTATTCCATTGTTCGCAGGAAGGACATTTACCCAGCCATTTTGCACTTTCATAGCCGCAATTATTACAGAAGTAAGCGGTCTTGATTTTACTCATCATTAAAGATAATGGCTCAATCGGCAGAAAAGTAAAAAGGCCGGCTACGAGAGCCGACCTTTTACTTACTAACCCATTAAATTCTTCCACTAAATTACAAAATCAGGTCACATAACAAAATAAATTTTTCTCCCTGTTAATAACTTTTCAAATAAAAATCAAACTTGCATTTATTTGAAAATTAATCTGTAATCAGCTCAAAATCAAATTATTATGCAGGTATTTAGAATTGCAGTCTTTGGCTAAAGACCTGAAAATGAAGCCAGGAAAACTTCCTGAAACCCACATTTGGGCATACAGAGTTCTGCTTAGTCCAAATGCAATATATTAAAATTAAAATGAATGCGTTTTGCCCTTATTATTGGGCCCGGGGGGACTAATCAGAGCTTGATTTCTTCTTCGTGTTTATCGAAAAAATGAAATTCGGTCATGTGATAATTATTGTTTGCATGAACCCTTATGGCCTGCTTGTATTTTCTGCGCCAATTCCATTTTTTGCTGAAAAACCAGCCCCCTTTGGTCAGATAGGCATGCATAATGGGGTGTACCGTGAGGATCAGGTCTTTATGCTGGTGATTGAGTAAATAACTGAGATTTTTTTCAATTTCATCCTCCAGGATCAGGGCGGAAGAGATTTTACCCGTGCCATTACAGGTTGGGCAAATTTCCTGGGTATTAATGGTAATCTCCGGCTTCATACGCTGCCTGGTGATCTGCATCAGGCCAAATTTGGAAATGGGTAGAACGGCATGTTTCGCCCGGTCCGTGCGCATATAGCCCTCCATAGCCTCCACGAGTTTCCTTTTGTTATCGGGCAGTTTCATGTCGATAAAATCAGCGACTATGATTCCGCCTAAGTCGCGAAGTCTAAGCTGCCTCGCGATTTCCTCAGCTGCCTCGAGATTGGTCTCCAGGGCATTTTGCTCCTGATTGTTGCTGACACTTTTATAGCCGCTGTTCACATCAATCACGTGCAGTGCTTCGGTATGTTCTACGATCAGATAAGCACCACTGGGCAGGTTTACGGTTTTTCCAAAAGCAGCCTTAACCTGTTTAGTGATACCAAAATGATCGAATATCGGAGACCCGTTGCTGTAATATGAAACGATATCGATTTTATCTGCTGCAATTCGTTGAATATAAGCCTTGGTATCGTTAAATAAGTTTCGATCGTTCACCACAATCTTGTTAAAATCCTCATTGAGCAGGTCCCTCAGCATACTCGTGGTCTTAGTCTGCTCACTCAGGATTTTAGCCGGAGCCGTCGCGCCAATCAGGTTATGTTGGATCAGTTTCCAGGTTGTTACCAGGTCGGTCAGATCTTCGTGTAACTCTGCTGTATTTTTACCTTCAGCTGCCGTGCGAACGATCACTCCGAAATTTTTCGGTTTGATGGCTTCGACGATTTTCTGAAGCCGTTTTCTTTCATCTGAAGAATGAATTTTCCTGGATACCGCTACGATATCGTTAAAAGGCGTGATCACTACAAAACGACCGGGAAGGGAAATCTCACAACTCAGTCGTGGGCCTTTGGCGGCAATAGGTTCCTTCAGAATTTGAACCAGTATGTTGGGCTTCCCGCTCAGCACTTCGTTAATCTTACCGGTTTTAACTATTTCAGGTTCGACGGTAAAATTCCCAAAATCAGATTCATTGCCCTTGGTTGCCTGTATACTTTGCTGGGTAAATTTGAGCAGGGAGCGGGCGTATGGGCTCAGATCGGTATAGTGCAGGAATGCATCTTTTTCAAAACCAACATCTACGAAAGCAGCATTCAGGCCGGGAATTAATTTCTTAACCTTACCCAGGTACAAGTCTCCCACGGCAAAACTGGCATCAGTTTTCTCATGGTGTAATTCCACCAGCTTTTTTTCTTCCAGCAGGGCTATTTCAACTCCCTGTGGGGCTGCATTAATGATCAGTTCCTTATTCAATGTAGCGTAACATTTACTGCCTATCCGGTCTGCACAAAAAGGAAACGAAATGCTGAAGGGGATTTAGTTCAACGGTCAATACGGATGCAAGCAAGCATAGTAAGCGTTAGCATATAAATGTTTTCAGCAGAACAGAGAGCCGGACGGGTATCCGGCCGGAGTGCGTTTATTTGTTCTTCTTCTTATGACGATTCTTACGCAATCTTTTCTTTCTTTTATGGGTCGCAATTTTATGTCGCTTCCTTTTTTTACCACAAGGCATCGATAATTCCTTTTTTTAGTTTACTAATAAATGCTGTCTTTGCTCTCTTGAGCGTTTATTTTAAAGATCTTAACCTTTCGTCTATCGCATCGATCAACTCCTGGTTATTAGTCAGTTTTTTTGCAGCTGTATACCAGGTTCTTGCAGCGGGCTTGTTTTCCATCCTTTCATAGGCTTCGCCCAGATTCAAAACCGCTTCAAGATTGCCGGGGTCATAGCGCACCACTTTGAGAAGCCTTTGCACCGCCTTATCATACTGCCCTGATTCAATTCCTCCCAATCCCAGGGTTAGCTGGGCATACATGTTGAGCGAATCTCTGCGGGTCACTTCCAGAATTTTCTGGATACCCTTCATCACATCCCCGGGTTCACCCGCACCTCCGAATATATAAGTTGCTCCCAAACCGATTTTTGTCGAATCGTTTGCG
>DATCAO010000029.1:0-5688 GCA_036512575.1 Puia sp. | reverse complement strand
AAATTAAACGTCTGCTGAACGAGGTCAGCATACGTATTGTTCATGGATTCGGTTGGGTTAATGATGGTCTGTTAATTTAAGATTGAAAAAATAGTTGGTACAAATGTAAATTTTTGAGGATATCCACAAAATAAAAGAGGTTTCTTAAAGGTTATTTTTACCTTCTAAGAAACCTCTTCTATAGGAGTTGCTGTTTTATTTTACTGAAGCGATCAATTGTTTAAATGTTTCCGGTTCGTTCATGGCGATGTCTGCCAGTATTTTCCGGTCGAGTGTAACACCCTTTTCATTCAGCAGGTGGATGAAGCGGGAGTACGTGAGGCCTTCCGCACGGACTGCAGCATTAATCCGGGCGATCCAAAGCGAGCGATATTCGCGTTTCTTCAGCTTACGGCCAACATAGCGGTAAGTAAGACCCTTCTCCAGCACATTCTTGGCGACGGTATAAACATTCTTACGTTTACCGTAAAAACCTTTGGCTTGTTTGAGAATCCTTTTTTTGCGGGCTCTTGAGGCAACCGCATTGACTGAACGTGGCATATATTAATTTTTTGGAAATTTGAAAATTTGGAAGGTTTATTTCAGACGCAACAGGCGTTTTACAAAATCCTGGTTGGCGCTGCTGACTTTTCCCTTTTTCGCCATCAGTCTCTTTCTTTTGGTGGATTTTTTGGTAAGGATGTGTCTCTTGAAAGCTTTCTGGAATGTAATTTCCCCGGTGCCGGTGACTTTAAATCTTTTTTTGGCACTCGAGTTTGTTTTAACCTTTGGCATCTTATGATGAGGTTTAGAATGATACCCTGCTGGCGGATCTGCACGGGCGGATCACTTATGGGGCCATTTGGGCAATTCCCGTCTAATACGGGACCATATAAAAATGGAGCGCAAAGGTAAGGGTTTGATCGGAAAAAAGGAAATAATATCCTGATCTCTACAGGAATAGGGGTAAGATATTGTCATCATTTATAGGGGTTTTAACGCTTTTCCACTATTTTTGCCTCCCTTAAAAATCACAGACTAACGATTATGGACAAACTGATCTATCTGGTGCCCCTGATGGGAATAATTGGCCTCTTGTACACTTTTATCCAGTATAAATGGGTTTCTAAACAGGAAGAAGGTACCGATCTGATGAAACAGATCAGTCAATATATCGCGGAAGGAGCCATGGCCTTTTTGAAAGCGGAGTGGAAAATCCTTGGATATTTTGTAGTGATCGTTGCATTATTACTGGGTTTTATGGCCAACACCAACCCTAACTCCCACTGGGCAATTTCCTTCGCCTTTATCCTGGGTGCGATTCTCAGTGCCACAGCCGGATATATCGGGATGCGTGTTGCCACCAAGGCCAATGTGCGGACGGCACATGCGGCCAGGACCAGTCTGAGCCGGGCATTAAAGGTTTCCTTTACCGGCGGTTCCGTTATGGGATTGGGTGTTGCGGGGCTTGCCGTATTGGGTCTTGGAGGCCTGTTCATTATCTTAAAAGCCATTTTCGCTCCTCATAATGAGGTGAATTCACCTGAAATGCTGCGCACCATCGAAGTGCTTACCGGGTTTTCGCTCGGTGCGGAATCCATTGCTCTTTTTGCGCGCGTGGGCGGCGGTATTTACACAAAAGCAGCTGATGTAGGCGCTGACCTGGTAGGAAAGGTAGAAGCAGGCATTCCGGAAGATGATCCCCGGAACCCGGCGACAATCGCCGATAATGTGGGAGACAATGTAGGCGATGTAGCAGGTATGGGTGCTGATCTGTTCGGGTCCTATGTGGCCACTGTGTTGGCAACTATGGTTCTTGGTCAGGAAACCCAGGCCCCGGACGACAGTTTTTCAGGAATGTCTCCGATCCTGCTGCCGATGATGATTGCCGGTACGGGTATTTTGTTTTCCATTGTTGCTACCTTTTTTGTTCGAATCAGTGAAAATGCAAGTATTAGTACAGGCCCGGTCCAGAAAGCACTCAACATGGGGAACTGGGGATCAATAGTGCTCACAGCCCTGGCGTCTATCGGACTGGTTTATTATATTCTGCCCGAAACCATGGTCCTGCGTGGTATTGAATTCACAAAGTGGGGAGTGCTGGGTGCCATCGGCGTCGGCCTTGCGGTTGGAACGCTGATGAGTATGATCACAGAATATTATACAGCCATTGGCAAGAGACCTGTAATGTCTATCATTCGCCAGTCATCCACCGGTCACGCCACAAATGTTATCGGCGGACTGGCTGTTGGAATGGAGTCAACCTGCCTGCCCATTCTGGTTCTGGCGGGCGGAATATGGGGTTCATATGCCTGTGCCGGATTATATGGTGTTGCAATAGCTGCCGCCGGCATGATGGCCACCACCGCGATGCAGCTGGCCATTGATGCATTCGGACCAATTGCAGACAACGCAGGAGGCATAGCCGAGATGAGCGAATTGCCTAAAGAGGTTCGTGAAAAAACGGATGTGCTGGATGCTGTGGGCAATACAACAGCTGCCACGGGTAAAGGATTTGCCATTGCTTCCGCCGCTCTGACTTCTCTGGCTTTATTTGCCGCATTTGTGGGCGTTGCCGGTATTAACGGCATTGATATTTACAAAGCAAAAGTTTTGGCTTCTCTTTTTGTTGGTGCCATGATTCCGTTTATTTTTTCATCACTGGCCATAAGTGCCGTTGGTGAAGCGGCTATGGCGATGGTTGAAGAAGTGCGCAGGCAATTCAGGACCATTCCCGGAATTATGGAGGGCACCGGCAAACCGGAATATGATAAATGTGTTGCTATATCTACGGAGGCATCCATCAAGAAAATGATGTTGCCTGGTGCAATCGCCATCCTGTCTCCGCTCATCATGGGTTTTTTACTCGGGCCTGAAGCGCTGGGCGGTTTCCTGGCGGGTGCCACCGTGAGTGGTGTGCTGATGGGCATGTTCCAGAATAATGCGGGCGGTGCCTGGGACAACGCAAAAAAATCTTTCGAAAAAGGCGTGGAGATTAACGGGGAAATGTTCTACAAAAAATCTGAGCCGCATAAGGCTTCCGTTACCGGCGACACGGTGGGTGATCCATTTAAAGATACTTCCGGACCCTCTATGAATATCCTGATCAAACTGATGTCTATCGTAAGCCTGGTTATTGCACCAACCCTTGCCCAGATATACTCCGGCCGGGATGCACAGGTAAAGGCATTAAAGATTCATAAAATACAAAAGGAACTGGTCACCAAAGTAAAATAATGGCTATTCCGTATTGTTCGCCGGAGATTCCAATTCTCCTGTCAGGGTTTTTTTTGCATTCGCAAGATCTGCTTTCTGTTGATCAGACAGTTTTGGATAACTGAGATCCAGCCGGTCCAGCTCATTGACGATTATGTTAGCGATAACGAGGCGGGTAAACCATTTATCGTCGGCGGGTACCACAAACCAGGGTGCGTATTTTGTGGTTGTATTTTCAAGCAGATCTTCATAAGCTTTTCGGTATTCCTTCCATAAGCCGCGCTCTGTAATATCATTGATTGAAAATTTCCAATTCTTTGCGGGATCGTCTATGCGTTCAATAAAACGTTTTTTCTGTTCTTTCTTAGAAACATGCAGGAAAAATTTCAAAATAATCGTTCCGTTTTCCGAGAGGTTTTGTTCAAAATGATTGATTTGTCCGAACCTGTTTTCCCAGAAAGACTCCCCGATATCCGAAAGACTTTTTATACCTGGCAGGTTTTGGTTCAGAATAAATTCCGGATGAACCCGGGTCACCAAAACATTTTCATAATGAGACCGGTTAAATATGCCAACCATACCCTTTGCGGGAAGGGCAAGATAATGTCGCCAGAGATAATCATGCTCCAGCTCCTGATGGGTTGGGGTTTTAAAAGGTGTCACCGTCACTCCCTGCGGGTTCAGCCCACTCATTACATGCTTTATTGCGCTGTCTTTTCCAGCCGCATCCATGGCCTGAATTACGATCAGCACCGCATAACGGTTCGAAGCATATAACTTTTCCTGTATTTCCGATAACCTGACAATATCGGATTTCAATGTCTGTTCCCCTTGTTCCTGGGAAACCACTTTGACTTTCTCGTCAGTCACCCATTCCTTAAGCTGAATCTTTTTTCCTGCCCCTACCCTGTATTTATCCGAGTAGAAAAAATGGGATTGTATTTCTGACATGATCAAATTTTTTGGATTTCTGGAAATGTAACGAAGTGCCCTTGGTAAATATTTTTTTAACTAAATGTTAAAATAACCCTGATTTACGAATTAAATCGTATTTTGCCTTACAGACAAATTTAAGCTATGGTTACTGCAAAATATATCAAACCGACAGAAAGTGAACTGGAAATTCTCCGGATTCTCTGGGAAAGACATAAGGTAAGCGTTCGGGATGTTCACGAAGAGTTATCAAAAACCAAGGAAGCAGGCTACACGACTACCCTCAAACTGATGCAGATTATGTTTGAAAAAGGGTTGATTGGCCGTGATGATTCCGTGAAGGTCCACATCTACCATCCCGTTGTAAGCCGCGAAAAAACTCAAAAACATTTGCTGGGGAAAATCATTACCAACCTGTTTGGCGGATCATCCACGGAACTCGTCATCCATGCATTGGGAAATCATAAAGCCAGTCCTGAGGAACTGGAAGAAATCCAACAACTGCTCAACAACCTGAAAAAGCAATAAAGCATGTCTGCTTATGTTAGCATTATGACAGCTCTCGGGTGGTCCCTCCTGGCCAGTTTTTGGCAGATGGCGTTATTGTGGGCTGCCTGTTATTTACTAACAACAGGAAATAAAAGATTTTCTGCGGCTGGCAAACATAACCTCATATTACTTTTCATTGTGTTCGGCTTTGAATGGTTTATGTATACATTTTTTCATTTACTGAAAGAACCTGCAGGGGCGACTGCTACCGGATTGCTTCCGGTCTCTGCTGCATTCAGCGAATGGATTCCCTTTATCAGCAGCATGTATCTTCTGATCCTCTCCGTCCGTTTCATGCATTATATTTTTCAATTTCACAAACAGCAGGATCTGAAATACCTGATGCCTGTGACACCGTCCATTCAATCTTTTACTGACCGTTTTACCCGGATACTTGGGATCACTAAACGCGTGGTTGTTTTGCAGTCTGAGAAAACCAGGACGGCTGAAACCAGCGGCTTCTTCAAGCCAGTGATACTCCTGCCTCTTTCACTACTAACCCGTTTATCACCTGCTCAGGTAGAAACCATCCTGGTTCACGAACTATTTCATATACGCAGGAATGATTACCTGATCAATATTATTGCAACGGCTTTCCGATCCATTTTCTTTTTCAATCCCTTCGCACAATTGTTTTACAAATCCCTGGAACGGGAAAGGGAACTGGCCTGCGACGACGGTGTACTTGAATTGGGTTATGATCCTTCCGTATACGCAGAAGCACTTTTCAGCCTGGAAAAATACCGACAGGCCAATCCAGGTTTTTCTCTTGCCGTTGATGGAAAAAAACCCTGGTTGCTGATGGAAAGAATTCGCAGGGTATTGGGAAAGCCAGCCCTGAAAGAAAATGGATTTAGCCCAATGATTTTATTTGGGTTTGCTACTGCATTCCTCTTTTTCGGGATTCAGCTGATGGCCTTGCCTGATCGACGGGCCTCAGCTGCTGTTCAGGAATCGGTTGTTCCGGTCCACTATGAATTGGCCGAGGAAAAACCGATACCTGCCTTTTCG
>DATCAO010000028.1:0-3194 GCA_036512575.1 Puia sp. | reverse complement strand
TAACCGCCGGAGGACAACTTGTGAACAGCAGGAAGGAAATCAAAAAACTTTTTCAGGTCTTCTTTATTTTCTGTTATCCGGAATGCAGAACTCGGAATATCGTTTTCTTTATAAAATTGTTTTTGCCTGATTTTATCCCGTATAATGCGCAGGGCAGAGGGTCTGGGATAGATCTTTACCCCTTCAATTTCAAGTTTTTCCAATGCATCCACATTAACGGATTCAATCTCAATGGTTATTCCGTCGAGTTTTTTCCCAAAATGGTACACATCATCAAAATTCCGGATGTCTCCACGCGTAAAGGCATGACAGAGATGGGCTGCGGGGCACTCGGGATCGTTTTCAAGCACATGGGTTTCCACCGGATAGTTGGCTGCAGCCTGTAAAAGCATTCTCCCCAACTGTCCTCCGCCTAGTATTCCGATTTTGAGCATTATTCCAATTATGGCGTGAAGATAAAACAATCTGGTTTTCAAGCAGTATTCACGTGCTGAACATAATAATATGGCCGGATTTTTGTTTTTAATAAGTACCTTTATCCGTCCCAATGCAAATTATTTCTTACTGCATGAAGAAAATCCGGTCTCTCTATCTGGCATTGTGCCTGCTTTGCTTAAATTTTTGCGTTTCACCTCTTTGTGCTCAGTCTTCTACCTATAGTGTTCACTTTCTGGACTATCAAAAATCTTTCCCCAAAATCAGTGAAATGATGAGTCGGGAAGATGATACGCTGCAAAAGCAGTTTCTGGCAAAACAACTCGTTTGGCCCGCACGTTTTGTGTATATCCGTTCATTTAAATACGACAGTGAACTGGAAGTTTGGGTAAAAAATAAACCGGCAGAAAAGTATAAACTGTTTAAAACCTATAAAATTTGTGCCCTTGCGGGGTCACTGGGCCCCAAACGGATGGCTGGTGATTACCAGGTTCCTGAAGGATTCTATTATATCAACGAATTTAATCCACGGAGTCTGTACCATTTATCGCTGGGTTTGAATTACCCGAATGCTTCCGATAAAATGCTTTGTGATCTGTCACAGCCGGGAGGTGATATTTACATACACGGGAGTTGTGTGACCACGGGTTGCATTCCAATCACTGACGGTCAAATCGAAGAACTCTATGCACTGGCAGCGCATGCAAAGGACATGGGTCAGGATTTCATACCGGTGCATATTTTTCCGGTCAATTTCACCAATCCGAGAAGCGTTGCGTACCTGAATAAATTTCTGGTGAGTTTTGATGAATTCGTGCCATTTGAAAAAAGCATGCAGAATGCATTTTACTATTTTGAAAAAAACCACCAGGTTCCTCCTGTTGTAGTGAATGCAAAAGGGGAATATGTATTGGAAGATGTGGCTGTGCCGGCTGTTTCATCAGCAAAAATTGAAACGAGAACTTTAAATAAACTGCATCACCCCGAACAACCTATTCCCGAAGAGGATCTTGCCATCAGCGTAGATAAATTGCCTTTATATCCTGGTGGAAACCCTGCTTTTAAAATATTTATTGACAAACTGAGTGAAGACATGATCAGGGAACTCGAACCTGGTCAGCGTAAAGCGTTTGTATTAATGGAATATATCATTGACGAAAATGGTAAAACCATTTATGCAAATGCTATTAGTGGTGGAAATGATAAAATGAACTTTAAAATCGAAAAAGCATTTACCGATATGCCGCTTTGGAGCCCAGCCTTACGTCAGGGAAAAACAGTACCTATTAAACTGAAACAGACCATTATGGTTGAAGCTCCCTGACATGATTCTATGGGTCATTCACAATCTGTCAATACATCAGCGTCTGCACGGTTTCCGGTGACCATTGCTGTAATACCACTTTTCTTCCTGTTATCATTTTATCCAACATATCCTTCTGATGATGTCTGATTGTTAAAAGTGTCAGACCTTTTTCCACTTCCACATCAAATAGAAGCGACGCCTCACCGGCTAGTCGATCAATTTTTTCCGGAATGTAGTCAGTACATACCTGCAGTATGACCGCACCTGTCTGCAACAGATTGGCCTGGATGTGCAGGCGGGACAGAATTTTAAATAACCGGGCAGCCCCCTCTTCACCAACAAAAGAATAGTTCTTGGAACGTAGGTGAATCAGTACCTGATCTTTTTTGAGTACGATGACGGGAGGAAGGTTATCTATGTGTTTTGAATGGATAACCGTGCCCGGTAAATTCGAATCGAGAAAACATTTTACAAAAAGGGGGATGTTTTTATTCTGCAGTGGTTTGATGGTCTTAGGATGAATGACCTGGGCCCCGTAAAAAGCCATTTCTATCACTTCATCATAGCCCAGTTCTGAGATGAGACGGGCATCGGGAAATACTTTAGGGTCAGCATTCATTACCCCCTCCACGTCTTTCCAGATTGTCAGGCTTTCAGCTTTCAGCCCATTAGCAAAAATGGCTGCTGAGTAATCACTGCCTTCCCTTCCCAGCGTGGTACTTTCATTGGCATCCGTTGAACCGATAAAACCCTGAGTCAGTACGATATTTGATTCTGTAAAAATGGGAGAGATCTGCTCCCTGATTCGATCGAGGGTTTTATCCCAGTTTATAGCGGCAGCGCGGAACTGGTCGTCGGTAGCAAAAATATCACGCACATCTACCCATACATTGATGCTTCCATTACCATTCAGGTAATTGCTGACGATCGATGTGGATAGGAGTTCACCAATACAGACAATCTGATCGTAATAATAGTCAAAAGAGCGTTCTGGTTTGTCATTCAGAAGCCATTCGACCTCTGTAAAAAAATCGGTCATACGGCGTTGAAATACTTTGTCTTCTGAGAATCCCAGGAACTGAGCAATGTCCATGTGGGAATCTTTAATTTTTTGGAAAAGTTCCAGGGCTTTTTTCAAGTCACGCGCATAAAAAGCTTCTGCAACTTTCTCAAGGGCATTGGTTGTCTTTCCCATCGCCGATATAACAATCAATAGTTTCTCGGAACCATATTTTTCCAGGATAACGGGCAGGTTTCGGATCCGTGAAACGGAATCAACACTGGCTCCGCCGAATTTGAAAACTTTCATGCAGAAGGTTTTATCAAATGCGCAAAGATAATGTGGTTCCGGATGCAATAAACTATGTTAAAAAAACGTAAGGTATTTTCCGGATCCAAAATTCCTCAGTATATTAATTATTACAATGAAAACCTATGATACTGTTTTTGGTTC
>DATCAO010000027.1:0-9122 GCA_036512575.1 Puia sp. | reverse complement strand
ACAGGAAAAGCATGGTAAGTACAGGCGACCGGAGCGCGAAAATCCGCACATACAATTTCCCCCAGGGAAGGGTAACGGATCACCGGATCGGTTTAACAGTCTATAATTTAAATGATGTATTGAACGGGAATATCAACGATTTTATAGACGCCCTTCAGTTTGCTGAAAATGCTGAAAAAATTGCTAAGCCGGCATAAGATGTTGCATTATTTCTACAGATGGAAACGAAAACATATGAAATCTTAGGAACAATTGGATTAAAGTAGTAAATTCATAATAGTAAATAGTTAACAATTCACCTTTAAACCATTCTTCAATTTTTCCGTTTAATATACAGGTATTGTGCTGATTTGATCTTCTTTTCAACTGGCATGAAAATAAGGAGTTAGCGAATTGAGGTCTAGTCTTAAAAAATTGTTATTAAGGAAAAGGAAATGTTTTGGTTTCAGATCAGCGTGTAACTTTACAGTAGTTCTTTAATAAGCAGTTCCGGAAAGTGAAAAAGAATTGGCATTCGAATTGCCTGATATTTATAAACGGTCTTTTCTATTTGACTTCACAAAAGCAGTCAATTTTCTCATAAGCAGTTAGTTTTGGTTACGGCCCCTGTTTCCACAGGGGCTTACTTTTTCAAACTATCTGGCCTTCTTACTGACTAATATTTCCCCGTCCCGAAATAAACCACTTCACCACAATATATCCGGCAATCGCTCCTATAACATCTGAAGCAATATCATAAATATCAAAATCCCGGTTCGGTATAAAATATTTCTGAACAAACTCCATCCCGGATCCATAAAGACAGGCAATGATCGTTACGCGTAAAATCTTTGCCCGGAGGTTATCTTTCGCTTCTTTGGTTGAAAAATAAAAAGACCAAAGGAATACAAAACTGCCAAACAGGATGATGTGTACTATTTTGTCCAGCTGGGGTATGCTAAAGTGCTGCTCATTAGGTAACATCTTACCGGGTAACGCGAGGAGAATAAATATAATCATGGTCCAGATAACAGATGGAAAGCGATGAGAGAGTAAACGGTAAAGTCTTTGCGGCATATGCATCAAAAACGAAGATAAGCTGCTAACCGGTAACCTTCCCCATAACATACATCGCGTCCATGGTTGGGGATTCACTGCCTCCCGTTTTTTCCAGTGTGACGGCAAAAGCCTCCGCTCTGGGAATCGTCTTTAGTTTCACGAATGCAATACCCTCTCCCATGTCAAAAGTCCCCGCGTCGACGGGTTTGCCGTCTACGATAGCCCAAAGCTGGTATTGTTTACCAGAAACAGGTTTGGGCAGCTGGTTGACGAGCAGATAAACGTCTTTGGACTCGGTATTCCAATAAACTGTCACCATACTGGAAGGAGCCGGACTGTTCGGTGATCCGGGCATTTTCACAACTGCCATCATCGGATTCTTCATCAGGTTCAGGGCATTTTCGTACGTATTGAGTTTTGTCTGCATCGCCTGATTGGCACCCGCGACCTGGGTTTCAATGGCCGTCAGTTCTTTATTCTGTGCTATTGTTTTTTTATACTGATCCAGCAAATATAAATTCAGCAAAATACTGCCTGCCAGCAGGATCAGGGAAGCAGCGGCAACATATTTGGCAAATCCTTCCCTCGGAACAAGGGTTGGTTTCTGCAGTGGAATACGCGGGGGTTGTTCATCCCTTTCCATTCCGATTTCGGAAAATATCCGCGGTTTCAATTCCCGCGGGGGATCTATTTTCTGCTGCATTAATTTTCCTTCCAATTCTAATTCGAAGGCATTCCGGGCCGCACGGACTTCACTGTGCGCTGCGCACATGCGTTCAAACTCGATGCTGTCTTCGTGGGAAGCGATGCCCAGCACATAGCTTTCTACAATTCCGCTTAATATATATTCCTGAACATTCACTTATTTAAGATAATCTCTTAATTGCAATAGTGCATTTCGAATCCGGGTCTTTACTGTTCCCAGAGGTATATCTTCAATCTCCGCGATTTCTTCCTGCGTATAACCTTTAAAATAGGCAAGTTCTATTAAAACACGTTGTTCAGGCCGAAGTTTTCCCATAATCCGCCCAAGGCCAATGCTGTCAACAGACGGTTGGCTGGCAGAGTCATTTCCATATACGGTATCTGTAATTTCCTGGTTTTTCAGGCTGTTCTGGTAGGATTTCGACCGCAGCATGTCGATCGAGGCATTTCTGCTGATATTCAGCATCCAGGTGAACAAACGGCCCTTAACGGGGTCATAACTGGCTATTTTGCGCCAGATATTGATAAACACTACCTGCAAAACATCACTTGCCGTTTCGGGTATTTTCACAATTTGCAGGATAATGCTATAGAGAGAACCGCTGTAGTGATCGTATAAAAAAGAAAAAGCCTGTTCGTTCCCAGCTTTTAAGGCAGTAATCAGTTCCTGTTCAGTATATGTTCCCGTTAATCCCAAGGTTTGTAATTAAAAAGAATGGCATCCATTACCCGACCAGGGATTCATAAGCTGCTGCATCCAGCAGCTTCGCCACCTGGGATGGATCTTTTACCGTGAGCCTGATCATCCACCCTTTGCCGTAAGGATCAGTGTTTACCAGGTCCGGCGCACTACCCAGTTCAGGATTCAGTTCGGTAATAGTGCCGTCTACGGGAAGAAATAAATCCGATACGGTCTTCACTGCTTCCACCGTCCCGAAAACCTCACCCGCTTGCATAGTTTTCCCAATGGTTTCTACTTCAACATAAACGATATCTCCCAATTCACGCTGGGCATATTCAGTTATGCCGACCAGGAAAACATTGCCTTCTTCCTGTACCAGCCATTCATGTTCTTTCGTATAGCGAAGGTTTTTCGGGAAACTCATGGGTAATTTTTTTGATGTTCTTTATGTGGCAGCTGCAAATATAGAAGGAATTGTTATTCCCGGATCCCGGTTTTCTTATTCGTTGACTTCCTGATTTTCGAAATAAATCAAAATATGATCCTTCATGAAGTTTTCCTGTTCCATTAAATTGAAAACAGGAAGGGCTTTGAGCTGCCTGTAGTGTGGCCATCCTTCTTCATCCACATGCTCCAGTTCAAAATACCCGCTGGGTGAAAGCAGGCTGCAAACGGCCACATGCATCAGGTCCTGTTTCTGTTCCTTGCTGAATTTCGTCTGAAAATCGCCCACTTCCTGGATGCCGATCAGAAAAAGAATGGCTTCCATATCCGGTTTTTTTCCAAATCTTACCATTAATTTTTCTTCCAAAGCCCACCACCTGCTCTGGATATCGTCTTTCACATTCATCCGGCAAAGATAACCAGACTGTGTATCTATACCCTTCTTCAGTTACCTTTGCGCAAATTTTCCGTCATGCTACAGTTAGCGGTGATCCGCCAGCAGCCAGCCTTTGTAAAGGAGCGATTACTGGTAAAACATTTTGATGCGTCTGCTGCCATCGACTCAATCCTGTCTATGGATGAGCGGAGAAAAAAACTACAGCTGGAACTGGAATCAGCCCAGGCCGGGCTTAATGCCATCGCCAGGGAAATCGGACAGCTCATGGCCAAAGGAGATAAAGCAGGGGCTGAAGAAAAAAAACTCGAAGTGGCAAGGATTAAAACCTCCCTGAGTCCGGTACAGCAGGCCCTGGATCTGACAGATGCCCAGCTAAACCAGCTATTACTAACCCTGCCCAACCTGCCAGCCGCCGATGTGCCTTTGGGGAAAACGCCTGAAGAGAATGAATGGGTTCGTGAAGGTGGAAACAAACCCACACTACCCGCGACGGCATTACCGCATTGGGACCTGGCAAAAAAATATAACCTGATCGATTTCGAACTGGGTAATAAATTAACCGGAAGCGGGTTTCCTGTATATATCAACCAGGGAGCCCGGCTGCAGAGAGCGTTGATCCAATACTTCCTGGATTTTAATACAACAGCCGGATTCACGGAATACCAGCCCCCGCTGGTCGTTAATGAAGCCAGCGCTTTCGGAACCGGTCAGCTGCCGGATAAAGAAGGTCAGATGTATTTTGTTCCTGAAGATAAATTATACCTTATCCCAACATCGGAGGTGCCCCTGACCAATATTTTTCGCGATACGATCCTGAAAGAAAAAGATTTACCCATAAAAATGACGGCGTATACGCCCTGCTTCAGGCGCGAAGCCGGCAGTTACGGAAAAGATGTGCGTGGCCTCAACAGACTGCATCAATTCGACAAAGTGGAAATCGTTCAAATCGTGCATCCGGAAAAAAGTTATGCAGTATTGAATGAAATGGTGCTGCATGTGGAGAAACTATTGCAATCCCTGGATTTGCCCTATCGAATTTTGCGCTTGTGCGGAGGCGATATGTCCTTTACTTCAGCGATCACTTATGATTTTGAAGTATATAGTGCAGCCCAGCAGAAATGGCTGGAAGTAAGTTCTGTAAGTAATTTTGAAAGCTTTCAGACCAATCGCATGAAAATCCGGCTTAAGGATGAACAGGGCAAAATGCAATTGCTTCATTCCCTAAATGGAAGCTCACTGGCGCTTCCCCGCATTCTGGCCTGTCTTCTCGAGAATAATCAGCACGCGGATTTTATTTCCCTGCCTGAAGTGATGCATGGGTATTTTAAGGCTGGAAGCTTGAGGCCTGAGGCTTGAAGCCAGAAACTTTGCAATATACAATTGTCAGTTATTTTGGCCTCAGGCCCTAGGCTTCATGCCCCCCGCCTTGAAAACGGATTAAACCTTCACCCAAAAATCCAATCATAGTGATCCTCTATGATGGGTAATCAACAAAAAAATCAGCATTTGTGGTGGCGGGCAGGTTTTGGCCCCCCGGCAGACCGTGTGCCGGATCTTCCCAAACAAAAACCAGAACACCTGTTTCACGATCTTTTGAAGGCCTCGGAAAAAAAGCCTGCTTTTTTTGATGTGGCCGATCCCGGCGTGAAAGAAATGGTAATGTCCTTTCAATCTCCGGAATCCGCAAGGATGCAGGCACTGAGACCAGAAGAGAAACAAAAACTCCGCAAACAATCCGTACAGGATATTTATAAACTGAACATCCTTTGGTTGCAGGAAATGACAGAAAGCCCGGCCCAGCTCCGGGAAAAAATGTCCCTGTTCTGGCATGGTCATTTTGCCGCGAAAACCGTTAATATCATTTACGACCAAGCCCTGCTGAACATTATTCGCGAACATGCTCTGGGCAGTTTCCGGGACCTGCTGCTGAACGTCAGTAAGTCGGCATCGATGATCCGTTTTTTGAATAATAATCAGAATAAGAAGGGACACCCCAACGAAAATTTTGCAAGGGAGCTGATGGAATTGTTTACGATCGGGCGGGGTCATTACACCGAAACGGACGTGAAGGAATCTGCAAAGGCATTTACAGGATGGAATACAAATATTCAGGGCGATTTTGATTTTCATCCCCGGCAACACGACGAAGGTGTAAAAGTATTTCTTGGTAAATCAGGAAATTTTTCCGGTGAAGATATCATTGCCATTTTACTGGATCAAAAACAAACTGCAGTATTCATCACCCGTAAAATTTACCGGTTCTTTGTCAACGATTTCGCTGACGAAGAAATCGTTAACCTCCTGGCCAAACGATTTTTTGAAAGTAATTATGATATCAAAGACCTGATGGTCGGCCTGTTCACCACTGCATCGTTTTACGATCCGAAAAATATCGGCACCCAGATCAAGTCGCCCGTTTTGTGGATGGTCGGCATGCGCCGGCAACTTCCCATGGAACTTCAAAATCCACAGGTACAGCTGGTATTGGAACGTTTGCTCGGCCAGGTTTTATTCTCTCCGCCGAATGTTGCAGGCTGGCCCGGAGGCAGGCACTGGATCGACAGTTCCAGCCTGATGCTGCGTTTGCAATTGCCGAAAATCATCAATGAGTCAGATGCAATTATGAACCGCCCCAAGGACGACGACGACCTGATGATGGGTATGCGGGATCCCGAATTTCCGAGAAATCTGAAAAAATTGAAGAATCCCTCTCTGGCGATGTTCCAGGCAAAGATTCTGTGGGATCTCTATCTGCAGAATTTTAATAATGTACCCGACAACGAATTGTATTCTTTTATCAGGGATTTGCTATTACAAAAAATTTCGCCCGTAAATGAAAATGCGCTGATTAAATATATTGACGAATCCAGCCGCGAGGCCAGGATCAGGTCCATCACGATCCGGCTGATGGGTACACCGGAATATCAATTGTGTTAACCGAAAAGAAAAACCGATGCTGATCAACAGAAGAAAATTTTTACAGCTTGGGACGTTGGCGACAGGCAGCAGTTTGCTTCCGAAATTCCTTAAGGCCTTCGAAACCGGGAACAAGGGGATGGGCGGTAATAAAGTGCTGGTTGTGCTTCAGCTCAGTGGCGGCAATGATGGACTCAATACCGTGATTCCCGTGCGAAATGATATTTACTACCGCGAGCGACCCGGCATTTCCATTTCGATGGACAAAACGCTCAGTCTTCAATCGGAAAGCGGACTGCATCCTGCACTGACCCATTTGAAAACCTTATATGACGAGGGTAATCTGGCCATTCTTCAAAATGTAGGATATCCCAACCCCGACCGCTCACATTTTCGAAGTATGGACATCTGGCAGTCTGCAAGCGACAGCAACGAATACCTGAACTCGGGATGGCTCGGCAGGTATCTGGACGCGCAATGTGTAAACTGTGCCAGGCCTACACAGGTGCTGGAGATGGATGATATGCTGAGTCTGGCATTAAGCGGCAACCAGATGAAGGGTCTTGCCCTCCGTGATCCAAAACGTTTGTATGAAACCAGCCGGGATCCATTTTTCCGGGAACTGCTGGACGCCGGATCGCATACTGATGCCGGTGATCCGGATTCATACTTATACAAGGTGATGGCTGAAACCCTTTCTTCTGCCGATTATATTTTTGAACAAAGCAAACTGCATCCCGGCATAGCGACTTATCCCGATACGGAAATCGGAAAAAATTTCAAAACCATTGCAACCCTGATTGCATCAGAGATCAATACCCGCGTCTATTATGTGAGCCTGGGTAGTTTCGATACCCACGCGGGCCAGCAGGCTAAACAGGAAAAATTATTTTCAGATCTCAATAATGCCCTGAAACCATTTACTGACGATTTAAAATCAAGCCACCGTTTTGATGATGTACTGATCATGAGTTTTTCTGAATTTGGAAGAAGGGTGGGCGAGAACGGAAGCGGAGGCACAGACCACGGAACGGCCAACAATATGTTTCTGATCAGCGGAGGTCTGAAGAAAAAAGGTATGTTGAATGAAATGCCTGATCTGTCCCGCCTGGACGAGGGCGACCTGGAAATGCAGCTTGATTTCAAACGGGTTTATGCCACCGTCTTAAACAAATGGCTTCAGGCCGATGACCATCTTATTCTTGGAAAGCAATATGATTACCTGAATTTCATCTGAGCAGCACGAGGTCTGCGCCAGAATGTTTAGCCCGGATATAACGCTTATAGTGAAATAGGAAAACCTGCAGGAGATGGAACTTACCAGCTCTGTTTGGCAACCCCTGCCTTGATGGCGGCGAGTGCTTTTTCTTCACCCAGTAAAGTAGTCAGTTTATTTCCCTTGCCATCATGTCCCTGTGCCATATAAGCACCCTTGGCTGTTTTGCTGATCACCGCATCCATGATCGGAACATTTTTCTCTTTCGTCTTGACATTATATGCTGTAAGTACTACGGTGGACATATGTATTAATTTTAAAAGGTTGAATCCGCTAACCGGCAAAGCGGTCAAAGGTATATAAATATTCTTAAACAGGATATCCGCTCAAATCAAACATCCAGGCGCGCGTATTTGGCATGGGACTCAATAAACTCCCGGCGCGGTGCCACTTCATCTCCCATCAGCATACTGAAAATGCGGTCTGCTTCTGCAGCACTTTCAATCGTGACCTGTTTCAGGGTCCTGGTTGCCGGATTCATGGTAGTCTCCCATAACTGACTGGCGTTCATTTCTCCCAAACCCTTGTATCTCTGAACGCTCACGCTGTCTTCTTTGCCGCCGGCCAGTCTTTCAATCTGCAGGCGACGCTGGTCTTCGGTCCAGGCATAGGCGCTCTCCTTACCTTTCTTTACCTGGTAAAGCGGTGGCTGGGCAATATAGATATGCCCCTGCTCCACAAGAGCCGCCATATAACGGTAAATAAAAGTCAGGATCAGGGTGGCAATATGGCTGCCATCCACATCGGCATCGGTCATGATAATCACTTTGTGGTACCTGAGTTTGGCCAGGTTAAGGGCCTTGGGATCTTCTACGGTGCCCACGGTAACCCCTAGGGCGGTGTACATGTTCCGGATTTCCTCATTTTCGTAAATCCTGTGTTCCATGGCTTTTTCCACATTCAGGATCTTACCCCTGAGCGGTAGGATGGCCTGGAATCCCCTGTCACGGCCCTGTTTTGCGGTACCCCCCGCGGAATCCCCTTCCACCAGGTATAATTCGCAACGCTCAGGATTTCTCTCTGAACAATCGGCCAGTTTACCCGGTAACCCGCCCCCGCTGAGCACTGTTTTCCTTTGAACCAGCTCTCTGGCTTTCCGGGCTGCTGCGCGGGCCTGTGCCGCAAGGATCACTTTCTGGATAATGTTTTTAGCTTCCCGTGGGTTTTCTTCCAGATAAGCCTCCAGCACTTTGGAAACGGTCGTTTCCACGATACCACTCACCTCATTATTGCCCAGCTTTGTTTTAGTCTGACCTTCAAATTGTGGTTCCGGAACCTTCACAGAAATGATCGCACTGAGTCCTTCCCGGTAATCATCCCCTTCAATCTCCACTTTTGCTTTTTCAAAGTGGTTTTGCTTATCGCCGTAATTTTTAAACACCCTGGTCAGCGCCCGCCGGAATCCGGCAACATGGGTACCGCCTTCGATGGTATTGATGTTGTTTACGTATGAATACATGTGCTCACTGTAACTGTCGTTGTACGTGAGGGAAACCTCAACGGCCACGTTTGCGGCGGTATCCAGCACATTGGCGTAAATGGGTTTGGGGATCAGCGGATTACGACCGGCATTGCTATCCAGCATTTCCAGGAATTCCGTAATGCCCCCCTGGCTGAAAAATACCTTGGAATAAAATTTCCCCTCTTCATCCGGTTCCCGCTGG
>DATCAO010000026.1:0-5062 GCA_036512575.1 Puia sp. | reverse complement strand
GCGTAAGTATACGAACAATGTTGTCACCAACTTTTCGTCCCTGTATCAGGCCGGAATTTATTGTGGGCTGGTAATGAATCCCACCATAAAACCTTGAATTGCCTGCGTCGATTCCAATATCCCGGAACGTGTTGAAAGTCCGGGCAGGGTAACCCAGGTAATCATAGGTATGGTCTGTGAAAGTCCCGATATTTCCAAATGCAGCTGTCATTGCTTCTGAAGCTGAAGATGAAATAACAGCATGTGCTGATGCATATTCCGGATGCGCTGGTGTTGAAAAGGTTGGAAGCCAGGTCGCATCTCCGATAACCTGCCGTATATAGGTTACCGGCCTGATCAGGTTGTATTTGTATTTGACATCCCAGGCGCTGATTACCGCATCGTTCAAACTGATTCCTACCAGTGCATAAGCCATGGCTGCCTGATCCAGATGGCTATGCGTTTGCCGGATTACCTGCTGGAGAATACTCATCCAGTGACCGGGTGTTGTTACGCCAGGACCAACATCCCTCCAGTACAAGGCCTGGTTCTTCTGATCGCTTGTCAGCACTTTAGAAGCCTGGTATACATCATTGGCTTGTTTGTAAAAAGCAGACCCTGGATCTTCAGAATAGGGAGTCGGCGGTGCGGGTTCCGCGTTGTCTCCGCTGCCCGCAATAATGGGGCGATCATTATCCCAGAAAGGACCAACCGGAATTGCAAAAGCCGTAGGTGTAGGTATCCAGAGGCCCAAACCTGTTGGCCAGGTATAGGGAAGAGCATTATTTTGAACAAACCCGTCCGTCTGGCCCCAGGTGAAAATAGCGTCGGCTGTGGATTTTCCAAAATTCACTGAGCGGCTGATGACATCGGGCTTCTCACCACTGAATCCCGAAGAAATCGCATTTTCCAGTGAGTCTATCGCAGCCAGATCGGTAGCATTCAAATTAGCTTTTGTAAAAATACTTCTGTTGTATTCAGCCAGTGCTGCATTGACACTCGCAGGCCAGTTGTATTTTTTAAACGGTTCTGTTTCAGGTAATCCCGTAAGACCATTGTATTTGCGCTTCCAGGAAAGCAATCCCGGGTTTATGGATTCATAGGCGCTGATGCCCGAATAGGCGAAGGGGCGTGCAAAACCCCCGTTGCCAAACCCTGTAGCAACTGTGTAAATCCTGATCTCCAGCGTCATCCATTTGTCAATGACGTCCGCCGGATACAGGGAGGGAGGGAAATCCAGATGAAAACCCGGATCCTTCCTGCAACCTGTGAAACTAATGGCCGCCATCAGGAAGCAGATCAGTGTGTAAACATTTGTCCGCCGCAACGGCCAAAGTAAAAATTGTTTCATAAAATAATTGTTTGAGTTGGTGAATAATGAAACCAGGCCGCAGGAACAGCACCTTTACCGGGAATTCCGCAACGGGAATAAAGCTATCGACTGTAATCATGCGGCGAAACCCAGAATGAGTATTTAACGGTTTTAACTGGAGGATGACGGTTGGGGGATGGCAGTTGGCAGTTGGCAGTTGGCGGTTGGCGGTTGGCGGTTGACCGTTGACCGTTGACGGTTGGGTTGGAATCTTTTGATTTATCTTCAGGTTATGGTAAAATTGCTTGCCTTGCAGGGAGTCCTGATGCTCATGTATTCAATAGGTTCTGCGCAGTCGGGAAAAGAAAATGCCGTTTTCTCCCAATACAATATTATTCAATACGGTGCCATCCCTGATGGGAAAACAAATAATACGGTAGCCATTCAACAGGCGGTGGATGATTGCCATTCGCACGGTGGCGGAAGAATCATTATCCCGACGGGCAGGTTCGTTACCGGAACCATCAGACTCTATAGCAATATGAATCTTGACCTAGAAGCAGGCGCTGTATTGTCCGGCAGCACAGAGGATAAGGACTATCAATTTCAAAAAGATTTTGGATTCACCGGACTTGGCGCTGGAGATAAAACGGGCATACTTGTGGCACACAATGAAGAAAATATTTCGATAACCGGAACGGGAATCATTAATGGCAACGGAGAATTTTCGATGTATATGGACAGTTTGCAGTCAGGCGCAGATTTTAATCTGGCCAATACCCGCCAGGGCAAGGATTATATGAATCCCAAATATGGTCGTGCAGACGGACCTGTGCTCTGGAAGGGCAGTTATGCAACAAGACCCGGCGTGATGATCATTTTCTCCAGTTGCAAAAATGTTCGGATCAGCAATATTAACATTCAGCAGTCACCCAACTGGACGATCGCCTTTTTTAATTCATCGGATATCAAAGTAAGTGGCATCACAATTGAAAACAATATGAATATTCCAAATAGTGATGGCATCGATATGTATGATTCCAAAAACATCACGATCTCTGATTGTGTAATCCAGGCGGGTGATGATGCCATCGCGGTGGTGAGTTCCAGTAATATCACGGGCACCAATTGTGTATTGCACTCTAGGTCCTGCGGTATCCGCGTGGGCTATAATGTCTACAACGATAACAACTCAGGGAACCTTCTTTTTAATAATATCAGGATCTACGATTCAAACCGGGGCATTGGAATCTTTCAACGGAGGGGAGGAAATATGAGTTATATGATCTTCTCCAATTTTATTATTAACACCAGGCTGCATTCAGGACAATGGTGGGGGCATGGAGAACCGATCCATATTTCTTCGGTTCCTGGATTGGGCGCTGAAGAAACAGGCATGATCAGCCATCTGAGGTTTACCAATATTGAAGCGTCTTCAGAATCAGGCATCATGATTTATGGTTCGGGTAAAGGAACCATCCGGGATATTTATTTTGATAATGTCGATCTGAATATCCTGAAAAGCCTCCTGGAAGCCGGTTATGGTGGTAATATTGATCTGCGACCGGTAAATGATGTGCAGCTGGGTATATTCAGTCACACGATTCCTGCACTTTTCGCGACAGGTGTCGATGCCTTGACTGTCCGGAATATGCAGGTGAATTGGGGAAGCGGGCTTCCGGAATATTTTAATCATGCCCTGGAATGCACGAACTTCGGAACAGTAACCATCGACGGCCTGACTGAAGAATCTTCAAAGGATGGTAAGGGGAGAAATGGTGCTACGGTTTATTTGCATCATGGAGGAACCGCTCTCGTCAGGGATATTCATTCCACAGATAAAAAAAAGACCCTGGTCCTTGAAAACGTAAAGACAGAATCGAATCCAAATCAATACTAAATAAAAAAAATGCAACACATGAAATGGGCCCTGTTGTTATTATTCTTTTTTTCTTCTGAATCGGGGCTTCAGGCCCAGTGGAAATCCAGAGCCATTCAATCCTTCAACAGGGATTGGAAATTTTACCTGGGCAACGCAACGAATGCACAGGATCCTGCATTTGACGAAACGGGCTGGCGTGGCCTGAATCTTCCGCACGATTGGAGCATTGAAGGAAAATTCGACAAGAACAATCCTGCGGGAACGGGCGGAGGTGCTTTACCCGGTGGTTTGGGATGGTACCGCAAGACATTCTTAATACCCGATTCTTCAAAAGGCAAGAATATTTTTATTGATTTTGATGGTGTCTACCGGAAATCCGAGGTTTGGATCAATGGCCATTCTCTGGGTATGCGCCCGAACGGTTATATTTCGTTCCGTTATGATTTGACACCTTATTTAAAATATGGAGCCGAGAAAAATATTATCCTGGTGAAGGTGGACAATTCGGAACAACCGAATTCGCGCTGGTATTCCGGTTCTGGTATATTCCGGAATGTCTGGCTGGTTACGACGGGTAAAGTATTTGTGGATCATTGGGGCAGTTATATTACCACACCGGAAATTCATAGCGGATCAGCAAGAGTAACGATCACGGTGAAAATTAAGAATAGCCTGCCGACCGATCAGCGCACAATAATTAAAACAGAAATATTCGATGCAAGCGGTTCGCAGGTCGCTACTGCCTCATCCTATTTGAACCTTGGTGAAGGCGCTATAACTAAGTCGGTGCAAAATGCCAATGTGCCGGCGCCGCATCTCTGGTCGGTGAACAATCCCTATCTCTACCAGGTAAAAACGCAGGTGATCAGCAACCATAAAACAGTTGATGAAATTCAGACTACAATCGGTATCCGGTCTTTTGTATTTGATGCGGAGAAAGGATTTTTATTGAATGGGCAGAAAATCAAAATCAATGGCGTTTGCGATCACCATGACCTCGGTTGCCTGGGTGCTGCAATAAACACACGCGCGCTGGAAAGACAACTGGAGATATTGAAGGGGATGGGATGTAATGGAATCCGCACGTCTCATAATCCGCCTGCTCCGGAATTACTGGATCTCTGCGATAAAATGGGATTTATTGTTATGGACGAAGGTTTCGATATGTGGAAGATCGAAAAAACAAAATACGATTACCATCTCGACTGGGATGCATGGCATAAGAAAGACCTGGAAGATCAGATTTTGCGGGACAGAAATCATCCGTGCGTTTTTATCTGGAGTATCGGCAATGAGATTCCGGAGCAATGGGAAAAGGATGGCAGTGCATTTCGAATTGCCAGGGAACTTCGAAGTATCATCAGATCACTGGATACGACTAGGCCGATTACGGCCGCACTCAATGACCAGGAATGGAAGACGAATGGTATTCTGCAATCGGGCGCTTTGGATCTGGTGGGTTACAATTACAATCAAAATGCTTTTCCCGCATTCGCCAATGTTTTCCCGGGTAAGAAGTTTATCGGAACGGAAACGGTTTCTGCATTGGAAACCCGGGGAAGTTATGATATGCCTTCTGACAGCATTCGGCGCTGGCCCACCAGTTATGATGTCGACTTTACCGGAGGAAATACTGACCTGACCTGTTCTGCTTACGACAATGTTTCTGCGCCCTGGGGTTCGACCCATGAAGAGACCTGGAAAGTGATTAAGAAATACAATTATTTATCCGGGCAATATATCTGGACGGGATTTGATTATATCGGCGAGCCAACACCCTATCCATGGCCGGCACGCAGTTCTTACTTTGGCATCATCGACCTGGCAGGGTTCCCGAAAGATTCATACTATATGTATCAAAGTGAATGGACCGACAAACCTGTACTGCA
>DATCAO010000025.1:0-4285 GCA_036512575.1 Puia sp. | reverse complement strand
ATGCTTTATCCTTTTCAAAGAATTTCTGGTATTCATTCAGTGTCGTAGCCCCTATTGCCCGAAGTTCTCCCCGCGCCAGGGCCGGCTTCAGGATATTGGCTGCATCCATGGCGCCTTCTCCGCCGCCTGCTCCCACCAGGGTATGGATTTCATCGATAAATAAAAGAATTTCCCCGTCACTGCCCGCAACTTCTTTAACAACCGACTTCAGCCTTTCTTCAAATTCACCCTTGTATTTGGCACCGGCAATCAGCTGTCCCATGTCCAGTGCATAAATAATTTTTGACTTCAGGTTTTCAGGTACATCCCCATTTACTATTCGGTGCGCCAGGCCTTCTGCTATTGCCGTTTTACCTACCCCGGGCTCACCCACCAGTATCGGATTGTTCTTACTTCTGCGGGAAAGTATATGCAGTGTTCTGCGGATCTCTTCATCCCGGCCAATGACCGGATCCAGTTTTCCCTGGCGTGCCATTTCATTTAAATTCTTCGCATATTTATTCAGCGCATTGAACTGGGTCTCCTGGGTATTTGAAGAAACCGTTTCACCCTTTCTTAATTCCTTCACAGCACTGATCAAACCTTTCTCGGTGAGCCCGGCATTTTTGAGCAGTTTGGCCGTGGCATCGTTTCCCTGTACAATGGCCAGAACCAGATGTTCGGGTGTAACAAACTCATCCCCGAACTGTTTCAATATGGTACCGGCACGCAGCACCACATTATTCGCATCGCGGCTTAACGACTGTGCCGGATCGGTGCCTGAAACCTTGGGAAGTTTTTGAATCATTTCCGCCAGTTTGGTTTCCAGAACCGGTATCGTAACATTGTTCTTTTTTAAAAGATATTCGACAGGAGAATCTTCCTGGCTGAGCAACGCCTCCATGAGATGTTCCGTTTCGATGGTTGGATTCTGGGCATTAAATGCCAGTTGTTGTGCCTGCTGCAGCACTTCCGAAGCTTTTATAGTAAAGTTGTTTAAATTCATTGCTGATTATTTTTAAATCTGATATAATGATTCAAAAGGCAAACCATTTCCAAATCCCTGAAAATCTGTCATATAATATGATTTCAACATGCCGCCTCTTCAGTATCTGCTGCTTGTACCTGTTAATCTGGCTGACACCCAGGGCCCAGTCATCCAAAACCCCGCCATCCCCTGCCCCCGCCGTAGATGCTTTTTTGGTGACCAATCAAAAACTTTTTGGCAACGATGTGATTGCCCTGGCTTATAAAGATGGAAAGCTCATGTATAAAAAGGAACTGGAAAAGGAAATCGGGGACTTTAACGGCAGGATACAGGTGCCCGCAGGCATCGCAAGCCAATGGCTGGTGGCTGCTGCAGTCATGGCCTATGTAGATGATGGAAAAATTTCTCTCGATGATAAGGTCAGTAAGTATATTCCCATTTTTGCCAAATACATGAAGACTTATATCACCATCCGCAATTGCCTGAGTTTTACAACGGGCATAAGAGCTGATCCTCCGGGACCACTGAAACTGCTGCAAAAATCCAATTATCCTGATCTCGAAACAGAAGTTGATGCTTTCGCTTCTAAAAGGGAAATCGAAACCAATCCCGGCACGGAAATGTATTTCAGCCAGATCGGTCCGGATATCGCAGCACGTGTGCTGGAGGTCATAACAAAAAAAACTTTCGACCGGGTGGTGCAGGATAAAATTTTAAGACCATGTAAAATGCGCGCTACCAGTTTTACTAATGAAAATGGCGTTACGAGTAATGCCGCAGACGGAGCCATCACCACGGCTAATGATTATATTAATTTTTTAGCGATGATCCTGAACAAGGGAAATTTCGAAGGTAAAAAAGTGCTGAGTGAGAAATCAGTCGCAGAACTCGAAACAATACAATTTCCCAAGCTGCCTGTGAAATACATGCCGAAAGAGGCAGCAGGTTTGAAAACCGGGCTGGGATGCTGGCTTGGCGACGGCGGAATGGTTACCAGTATTTACATGACCGGTTTCTGGCCCTATGTGGATCGCAACCTCAACTACGCGGCCCTGTTGGTTCCTAAAAAAACCGACGAGCCAAAAAAAGAATTATATGTCGAATTCAAACAAAAAATGGATGCAGCATTCGGGAAATAGTTATTAATTATCAGTTATTAATTATTAAAGGCGACTTTTTACAGTAGGATGAAATGCAAATAGTATTTTGAATAAAGTCATTAACAATTAATAACTAATAATTACTAAATGTATTGATTGATCATATTTTCCATCCACTCCTGTTTTCCACTGATTTGTCTGGGTTCACCGTTAGACAATCCCAGCTTCCGGAGGTCTTCAAGTGTCAATTTCCCTTCTTCAAATTCTTTTCCCTTACCGGAATCAAAAGAGGCGTACCTGTCCCTTCTGAATTTTTTGTATGGCGAATGGGTGAGCATCTTATCCGCAACGATCAGGCTGCGGGCAAAAGCATCCATACCGCCGATATGTGCCAGGAACAGGTCTTCCGGATCCGTTGAATTCCTCCTTATTTTTGCATCAAAATTTACGCCGCCTCCTCCTAATCCGCCGGCTTCCAGAATGATCAGCATCGATTCGACGAGATCATTCAGCTGCGTCGGAAACTGATCCGTATCCCAGCCATTTTGAGGGTCTCCCCGGTTGGCATCAATACTTCCAAGCATGTCCGCATCTGCTGCTACCTGCAGTTCATGCTGGAATGTATGCCCTGCCAGGGTAGCGTGGTTCACTTCAATATTTATTTTAAAATCCTTATCCAGGCCAAATGCCCTTAAAAATCCAATCACGGTAGCGCAATCATAGTCATACTGGTGTTTGGTCGGCTCACAGGGTTTGGGTTCAATAAGAAATGTTCCCCTGAATCCCTGCCTTCGCGCATAATCCCTGGCCATACCCAGAAACCGGCCCAGATGTTCCACTTCCCTTTTCATATTTGTATTCAGCAGCGACATATATCCTTCACGACCACCCCAGAAAACATAGTTTTCCCCACCCAGGGCTATTGTTGCGTCGATCGCATTTTTGATCTGGATACCTGCATAGGCAACCACAGCAAAATCCGGATTGGTGGCTGCACCATTCATATATCTCGCATTGGAAAATACATTGGCCGTTCCCCACAAAAGCTTTACGCCGCTCTCAACCTGTTTCTGTTTGGCATAATCTACCAGGGTTTGTAATCGCTTTTCATATTCAGCAGCGGAACCACCTTCATCAACGAGATCAATATCATGAAAGCAGTAATAGGGCACACCCAGTTTGGTGATGAATTCGAACGCGGCGTCCATTTTGTCCTTTGACGCCGCAAGCGCATCCGAAGACACATTCCAGGGAAACTGCCTGGTGCCCGGACCGAATGGATCTCCGCCTGTATTACAGAAGCTGTGCCAGTAGGCCACTGCGAAACGGGTATGATCTTTTAATTTTTTTCCCGCGACGATTTTGTTTTCATCATACCATTTATATGCGAGCGGGTTGTCTGACTCGCGGCCTTCATATGGAATTTTCCCTATACCCGGGAAAAATTCTTTTTCGCCCTGAACAATATGCATAGGATGAGTTATTTTTTAAAAATCAGGCATGAGGCTGGGCCCTATTCAGTTTCATCAATAATTTCTTCCAGCCCCTGTTTCCACTGGTTGTAGATCTCACGGGTCAGGTTCGTTGTTTTTTTATCCGGGGTAATCTGGCGAATCAGTTCCATTCCCCGGAAACAATCGCTGACCTGCGGGTAATATCCTGAACCGAATCCGGCACCACGCGCCGCACCTACCGCACCGTCTGTATTATATAGTTCAACAGGTGAACCGATACAATTCGCAAAAGTTTCTGAAAATACATTGCTTAAAAACATATTGGCATAACCGGCACGGATCCTTTTCAGATCCAGGCCCATGTGCTGCATGATTTCCGCTCCGTACACAAGTGCAAACACGATTCCTTCCTGCGCCGCCCGGGCTAGGTGATATTTGTTGTGCCGGTTGAAATCAAGTCCCCGTATGCGTCCTCCGGGGTTTTTGTTTTCCAGTATGCGCTCTGCTCCGTTTCCAAAAGGATAACAGAACAATCCCTCCGAGCCGGCGGGAATGGTTGCAGCTCCCGCATTCAGCGATTCATAGGATTCATTGGGAAAGAATTCACGCCTCAGCCAACTGTTGAGAATCCCCGTACCATTGAGACACATGAGTACCCCATACCTGGGATTATTTTTCTGGTGATTTACATGAATGAATGGATTTACCCTGGACTTCAAATCGAAAGCAGGCCGGTCGCCGATGCCATACAACACACCTGAGGT
>DATCAO010000024.1:0-2460 GCA_036512575.1 Puia sp. | reverse complement strand
TGCATGTAAACCATTTGAACCGGGCGGTGAAAGAGACTTCTGAAAAAACAACCACACAAATCATTGCGGACCGCATCCTGCAGGAAGCGAAAATCCTACTCCGTCATAGCGCATGGCCCGTGTCTGAAATCGCCTGGACCCTGGGTTTTACTGAAGTTACCCATTTCAATAATTTCTTTAAAAAACATGTGATGCAGAGTCCCCTGAAGTTCAGAAATGTTTGAATTTCGTAAGATGGTATTGAATAAATAAAAACAGATTATAATGAGCACAGAAAATCAAAACGCCATTTTTGAAAAAGGTGACCGGGCACCTGTTGATTATTTCACCGGTAGCGCCTGGGTAAACATATTGGTGAATGAACCAAATCCTGCTGGTTACAGAAGGAACCGGTTACTACCAGGAAAAAGGAAAACCCATCCAGTTACTGCACAAAGGAGATGTGGTGAAAATTCTACCAGACGTTATTCATTGGCATGGCGCTTCACCTGACAGCGCGTTCACCCATATCGCCGTGAACACCAATACGCCAAAGGGCATTGTGGAGTGGTTGTAAAAAGTGACGGATGAGGAGTATGGAAGTTTTAAATAAAATTATTGCACCAGGCGAAAATCCGCTTCCTTCACATCCCTGGAATTGCCTCCGATGAAGATTTTAAAATCTCCCGGCTCAAATCCATATTCGAGTTTGTCATTATAAAACCGCAGCATATCGGCTGTTATGACAAATGAAATTTTCTTTGCTTCACCTGCTTTTAGAACTACCTGCTGAAAACCCTTCAGCTCTTTCACGGGTCTCACCACCGATCCGACCAGATCCCGTATATACAACTGCACCGTTTCCTTACCATCAAATTTTCCGGTGTTGGTCAAGGTAACCGATACAACTAACGAGTCTCCTGGCTTAAAGGTATTTCCACTTAAACTGATTCCGCTATAGTAAAAAGAAGTATAGCTCAATCCATAACCAAAGGGAAATTTCGGATCGTTGGGCAAATCCGTATATGCAGAAACATAGTTCAGGTCGTTATCGCTTTTGGAGGGACGGCCTGTATTGAAATGATTATAGTAAACCGGAATCTGTCCTTCCGAACGCGGAAAACTCACCGGCAGTTTTGCAGACGGATTGTAATCGCCGAAGAGCACATCGGCCATCGCATCCCCGGCTTCTGTACCCAGCCACCAGGTATATAAAATCGCCGGCACATGGTCCGCCGTCCAGTTAAATATCAACGGCCTCCCCGCATTGATCATCACCACCACCGGTTTCCCTGTTGCCAGGATGGCCTGGATCAGTTCCTCCTGTTTGCCGGGCAAATGAATATTACTCCGGCTCTTGGCTTCACCACTCATATCGGGCGCTTCTCCCACATTCATGATCACGACATCTGCCTGCCTCGCCACCGAAACGGCTTCTGCAAAACCTTCTGTAGAAGAATCGTTGATATTGCATCCCTTTGCATATAACATTTTTGATTCCTTACTGAGTTTATTTTGTATGCCTTTCCAGGGAGAAATGATCCTGGCCGAATCATCAGGCCAGATATAGGACCAGAAGCCCAGGTTATCGCGTACCGATTTGATGAAAGGACCAATCAATGCGATCGTCTTCGTTTGTTTGGACAAGGGCAATAACTGATGTTCGTTTTTCAGCAGAACAATCGATTTTTCTGCCACCTGTTTTTCTTCATCCAGATTCGCCAGGTTGTTCCATTGTTTTTTCTCTCTTTCCGTATTGCAGAACCGGAAGGGATCATCAAACAGACCCATTTCAAATTTTTTGATCAGGATTCTTTTTACTGCTTCATCGATCAGTGCTGGATTCAGTTTCCCATCGCTCATGAGTTTGGAAAGATTTTTAATATAACTGCGGCTTTCCATATCCATATCACAACCCGCAATCACGGCTTCCATCGCTGCTTCATAATTATCTTTCGCATAACCATGCGGGATCATTTCGCCCACCGATCCCCAGTCGCTGACCACAAAACCCTGGAAATGCCACTGGCCTTTCAATATCTCCCTTTGCAGATACGCGTTTCCTGTGGCAGGTATGCCATTGAGGTCATTGAATGAATTCATGAAGGTGGCTACACCGGCTTCCGCTGCAGCTTTAAACGGAGGCAGGTAGGTTTCCCAAAGCAAACGGGCACTCATATCCACCGAATTGTAATCCCTTCCGCCAACAGCCGCACCGTATGCTGCAAAATGTTTTGCACAGGCCATCAGGGCATCGGGATTACCCAGACCTTTTCCCTGAAATCCATTTACTCTTGCTTTTGCAATCAGTGAGCCGAGCCAGGGATCTTCCCCCCCACCTTCCATAATACGCCCCCAGCGCGGGTCGCGGGCAATGTCCACCATGGGTGCAAAGGTCCAGTGCACGCCGGCTGCTGCAGATTCCGTCGCCGCTATGCGAGCGGATAATCCGATCGCGTCCAGGTCCCAACTCGCGGCTTC
>DATCAO010000023.1:0-7995 GCA_036512575.1 Puia sp. | reverse complement strand
GCAGGTCATATTCAATAACCGAGCTGCTGTTAACCACTGGATTTGGATACACTTTTATCGCCACAGAGGAAACCGGTATCAGGGCTGTTGTGTCTTTGGAGGCTGTGTCTTTTAATTTGGTATTGAGATATACGCGCCACTCCCCGGCGGCCAGGGTAAAATTCTGATTGCCGGTAACGGCGATCGAATCCCCACCAAAATAATTATACCAGGTGCCCTTTCCCGGAAAGGGAATCGTTCCGGTAGCTGTGTTCACATCAAAATTTGCAAACACTACCGCGCCGGCTGAAGAACCCGATGCGAGCAAATATTTAAATGCTCCGGTCAGTGAGTAAACTGAATTTGCTGTATCCAGTTCCGGATAAGTTTTGCGCAACTGAATCATGGATGCATATACATCGTGCAATTTTTTTCGTGAACTGTCTTGTAAATAATCCCAGCGAATGGGCTTGGGTGTCAGGCGACAGCCTCCCGAAGCATCCACTGTACCATTGGTACACCAGTTGATGGAATAGTCATATCCCAGCTCACCGAATTCGGTCAGCATCCTGGGTCCGGGTGACAGTGCCCAAAAAGCAGCAGCCGCAGCATTCCGTTGTAATCCGGTAGCCAGATCTTTTACACTATACGCACCGCTGCTGTTTCCGTACTGCTCATTTTTATACATCAGTCTTTCTTCGTCGTGACTTTCCTGGTACACCACCAGCCCCGGCTGATTCCATCCGCCCAGCGAAGTATATATACTGCCGGATAAATCCCAGGTGGCGCCTCCGGGAGCCGGAGCACTATAACCCATGGTCGCCTGATTATAATTGGGATTCAGATTGGCTCCCCAGAGCATCATGCCGTAATTGGCCTCCACCGATTGTTCATCATTGTCTGCAAACATTTCCAGAATACAATAACTACCGGGAGAAGTTGTTTGCATATTGTCATAGATCGTTTTCCATGTAGCCACCCTGCCTGCATCGTATGCACCCCAGGCAGAAACATCACAATTATTTCCAAAGGCATCACAGGTGCGGGTCTGTGTAAATCCCTTGGCAAGATCCCAGCGGTAGCCGTCAATATGATAATTGGACAGCCAGTAATTGATTACCCGTCGTGTAAAGTTTTTTGTTGCGTCGCTCTCATGATTAAACTGGTAACCCACATTGAATGCATGTGTTGGATATGGATTGAACCAGGGATTGTTTGCAGCGGGCACACCGAGTTTACCATCCCAGTACATCTGTACCATCGGCGAACTGCCGAAAGAATGATTCATCACCATATCCATGATTACGGCCATGCCCTGCTGATGACAGGCATCTACAAATTGTTTTAAAAGGGTCGCGGTGCCATAAACTTTATCCGGAGCAAAATAGAAGTTGGGATTATAGCCCCAGCTCACCGCACCTTCGAAATTGGAGAACGGTTCGATCTCCACGGCATTAATGCCCAGCCGTTTCAGGTAGCTCAGTGTATCCATCAAACCCTGCCAGTTCCCCTTGGTAGTGAAATCGGCCAGCCAGAGTTCATAGATCACCAAACTTTGCTTCGCAGGCCTTTTGAAATTACTAACCTGCCAGTTATAAACAGGCTGTGCAGTTTGTATAATACCAGTCAGTGATCCGCTCGCGCCCGATGGAAATGTTTTCAGGTTGGGATAGGTGGATGCAGGAATTCCCGGATCTACATTTTTATCCAGCACTTTTTCGGTATTGTAATCCGCAACAACGATCGTATCGTCCATAATATACTGGTACGCATATTCCGTACCGGCGGTGAGTCCGTTGATCCGGAGCCAGTAATAATTACTGTCGGGCGTTTTATACATCTGGTAGGCGGTGGACTGGGTCCAGTTATTAAAATCTCCCACCACAACCACTTTCGTTTTAAAGGGAGCAAACAAAACCAATATGGCTGAGCTGTCGCCCGCCGGGTAGTTGATGCCATCCGTTACGCCAGGTGGAAGGGGTTGAATATTTGAAGGCGTTCCAACATAAAAATTAAATGAGTCCGTACTAACACTGGTTCCATCATCTGCTGTACCCTTCACAACCTGGTTGCCTGCCACAATTATGGAAACCATGGCGGTCAGCGAATCACCGGATGCAGCAGAAGCAATGATAGCTCCGTTAAAATATAATTTCAGGGATGCCGCATGATTGGAGATGAATGTCACTGACATCGCATCCCCAACATTTTTTGTAATCGGAACGGGAACCGGATTGTACATCGGCTGAAAAGCAGGTTGCGTAAATTGAACGGAAAGACCTGAGGTGTAAATGCTTTGATACATATCCGAACCATCGCTGTTGCGCTGAACCAGGCTCCCGCTGCCATTCCGGAACAGGATGGCCAGTTTGAGAATGGACTCTCCCGCAGGAACACCAAAAAAACTTCGGATATTATTAATGGTAAAGGAATATTTATTGCTTCCCAGATAAGTAGCGTGTGCAGCCGCATTCGTAGTACCCCAGGTAAAAGGCACATAAAGCCAGTTGGAAGAACTGGTGCTGGAACTGGTGATTAAGCCCACATGAACATAAACATCACTGGTGTTTGCATAATTATTCAGTCCCTGGTTTCCAAATGAACAATCCACCACCAACGTGACCGAACTATTGTCCAGTGGAAAAACAGGCGTTGTTACCAATTCCTGCGCAGAGAGTGAAAAAACACAAAGTAACAGTCCTGTAACGAAGTAAAATTTTCTCATCGGCTGCAATTCTTAGTCTGAGTTCGGATTAAAATCTATTATTTGAAAACGAAAAGAGGCGTCGTGGTCCGCCTCCTTTCTTTGTAAAACTTTCAGGGTCTCATAAACACCCCGGCCGTTACTGACTTACCTTGAATTGGTAACTCAGGAAGTCTGCCAGGATGGTATAGGTTCCGCCCGCTGCGGGACCGTTGAAATTTGTATTAAACGTGCTGTTGCCTCCGTTGTATCCAAATGGTCCACCTGTGGATGGTACTGTTCCACTGGCCACAGCAAATTTATTCGACCAGTCACCATTTACCGGAAGCATCAGGTATTGCTTGCCTCCGATCAAAGGCAGGGTAAGGGAAAACTGCGAAGAATTAATCCGCGTAAATACCTGTGACGGTTCAGGAACCGGATTGTTCCAGCCACCCGTTGTGGCATCACCAACCAGGAACAAACTATCAGGCACCAACTGTGTATAAGTATTTACAGAAAATGTTCCCTGCTGGAAATCCACCATGATGGTATACCATCCGTCGTTGGCCGGACCGGAAAAATTGGTATTGTATGTGCTGTTTCCTCCATTGTATCCAAATGGTCCACCCGTAGATGGTACAGTTCCGCTGGCCACAGCATATTTATTTGACCAGTCTCCGTTAACAGGTAACATCAGGTACTGCTTACCACCATTCAATTTAAAAACCCCGCCGTAATGCACGGAATCAATTTTTTCAAATTGCTGCGAGGGTTTAGGTACCGGATTACTCCATCCGCCCTGGGTGGCATCACCCACCAGGTAGAGTTCACCTGAGGTTGGAGGCGCAACTTTAGGAGGGATCACATAAGGTGTTACACTGATGGTGATCATATTGGAAGGGAGCTGCTCATTATTATTTGCGTAAGACGACACCACCCGCACATCCATATTATACGCCACATTGTAAGAGAACCCCATTCCTAGCGCTACGTCATTGATTTGTTTTGCTGTAAAAGTGTCTGTCAGTACACCGCTCACGACAATTTCAGCAGCCTTGGAAAAATTCCTGCCGGCTGAATCAATCTGGATAGTATATTTCTGGGTTGCCGCATTGGTTGCATAATTGGGATTGGTCCAGTTCAATATCAGCGCATTGCTGAGCGAATCCGCCGGAGTCGCTGCAATGGTGGTCGTGGAACTGCTCAATACCGGCGTGGTCCCATTCGAATAATACGGATTGCTTTGCTTTTGACAGGCCAATACGCCCAGCAGCAACGACAGACCAACCAGTAAAAATTTTGATATATTATATTTCATACAATTATATTTTGATCGTCATTAGTGTTAATTACTGTGGCGTTACGGTAAACTGACCCGTTTGAAAATTCACATCAATGACATAGTTGCCACTTGCGGCCGGAGCCTTGGTATTTGCGCCATTAAAAACAAAAGGACCACCGTTAATGGCATTCGGATCATCATTAACAGCGACACTCCATTGATCTCCCCAGGATCCGTTAACTCCAATGAATTTGTATTCGCCCCCGCCAACAATCGGTACGGTTAACTTAAATTCCGTAGGACTGATCTGCGCAAATTGCTGAACAGGCACCTGCGACGCAGGAGATATGGGATTATTCCAACCACTCACCGCTATGGCGCTGCCCACGATATAAAGTGTTCCGTACGAAGGTGGATTCACTTTTGGCGGCGGAGCAAAAGGTGTCACGATATATTTATGCGTTTCAGAATTCAGCGTTCCGGCAACCGGCGAAGCGGAAGTGAAAGGCTGAATGAATGATTGCACCCGCACTTCGATATTGTGGGGCTGACCAAAGCTCAGTTGCAGGCCATTCCCCAACAGGGAATTGAATGAGGAAACAGTAAACACTTTCTGAAGATCCGAATTGATAGCTACCGTTTGCATATTCGGACTGCTAAAATTGGCACCCACCGTGTCCACCTGCAGGTAATAAGTGACGTTCATGGAACTGACGCCATTACTGAACTGGTAATTCGGGTTCGTCCACTTGTACACCACAGCCAGCGAAGTCGTATCCGTCACCGGCAGCGGGATCGTGTCTCCATCGGGAATGGAGGAAGTTAAAACAGGATTCGTGCCTCCCAGGAAAACAACCTTGGTCTCATCCTTTTGGCAGGCGCTGAGCAGCACGATCCCCGAGGCGGCCATCAGCATAATGTTATTAAAAAGTCTTTTCATACAATCGCTTTATATAGATGCTTAAAATTTTAATATCCCGGATTCTGGATTAAGTTCGGATTGGCATTCAGGTCAACAGAAGGCAATGGAAAAATATTGAAGTGGTCATCAGTTCCGGTGCCTGAGGACACGCCACCTTTCCATGGCCACAAATAGGCCTGTGAAGTAAACAATCCATAACGCACCAGATCCGTCCTCCTGAAACATTCCCAATATAATTCCCTGCCTCTTTCCTGCAAGATGAGGGGAAGGGTAATCGAAGTCACATCTCCGTTTGTGTTCCCATAGGCTCTTTCCCTGATCAGATTAAAATAAGTAAGGGCCTGCGCGTTGGTGCCGCCAGTGCCGCCTCTCAACACAGCTTCTGCGTACACCAGGTACATTTCCGCCAGGCGGAAAAGAGGAAAGTCAGTAGAAGAATACACACTCGCATTGGGAGGTGTGGCCCCGGTTGAAGTCACATTCTGAAACTTGGTTACGGCAAGTCCGTCGGTGAATGTGGCAATACTGCTAATGGATTCACTCTGGCCATTCGTATAAAACAGCGAACGATGATCTGTTGTGCCGGTCAGGTCAGGGAACAGGTTGGGAATATTCGAAGTGACTCTGTTGCCTCCCCATCCACCGCCGGGAACGCCGTAGTTGGCCGGTGTCATTTTCCCGCCGATCGCTGCATTGATGATAAATGTGGTACCACCATAGTTCTGTGTATTCTGTCCGTCATAAGCCACAGACAACAATTGTTCTGTATTGTCAAGGTTATTGTCTGCAAGAAAAAGATTCTGGTATTTAGGCAACAGGATATAACCTGCCCCGATTACTTTGCTCGCATAGGTGATGGCATCTGTATACCTGGCCGTTCCGGTATATACTTCAGCGTTCAGGTAAATTCTCGCGAGCAGGGCCCATACACAGGCCTGGTCTGCCCTTGCGTATTCATTCTGCATCGGGGGCACCATCGTGTTGGCACTATCCAGACTCTTGAGTTCGGATTCTATATAAGAGAACAGCGATGATCTGGAAATCTGGGGCGGAAGGAATGCCGTTCCGATCGGGCTTTTTTCTGTAGTGAATGGCGGGTTGGCAAACAAATCCATCAGTACAGCATATTGATAAGCACGTAAGAATCTGGCCTCGGCGCGGTAATACCGGATATTTTGAGCATCCGTTCCGCTGAACTTGGCAATGGCCGCATCACTGGCATTCGCTATAAAAGAATTCGCTACCGTGATTTGAAAAATGGAGCGGCTGTATAAACCCAGCAAAATGGTATTGCCCTGATTCCAGTTCATGTTGTGAAAATCCGGAACGCCGGGATCGTTCCATGCACAGACGGCTTCATCGGTACTCAATTCCTGGGCATCAAAAAGAAGCCTCACGAAGTCAGATGTTCCCGCGTCGATTCCCCCGAGGTCTGAATTGCCCGGACCCGTACTGCTGGTCAAAGCAAAGGAACCATACACTTTAGCCAGAGCATCTTTATATCCGGCAGCGGTGCTGTACACCTGGCTGGCTGTAGTGGTATTGGAAGGATAACGGTTCAGGTCCTGGGTGCAACCCGCCAACAGGACGATCAACACCAGCAACCCGCTCCCTGTTTTAAAAAAATTATTTTTCATATCGCACAATTTGAATAATTGATGAATTTAAAATCCAAGATTTATACCGAGTGTATAGGTCCTGGGTTTTGGATAAATATTATTGTCAATGCCTCCGTAAATTTCCGGATCGATCCCGGTATAATTGGTTACCGTGAACACATTCTGGCAACTGGCACTCACGTTCAACCTGACTTTATTGCTCATGATGGTACCAAAATTATAATTCAGCATCAGGTTGTCCATTTTCAAAAAAGAAGCATTCTCTACATAGTAATCCGTGAAATACTGGTTATTGATGAAATTGGTATTGGAATAACTGGTGAGTGTATTCGAAATAAAATTATTCGGATTCAGGATGGATCGCTGAACGGCCAGGTTAGCAGCCACATTATTATACACATAGTTGTTGATATTAGCACGAAGTACGGTGCTCAGGCTCCAGTTATGATAGGTTACTGAAGTACTGAAGCCCATGTATACCGGCGCGAAAGGTGATTTGTAATGATATGCATCAGGCGACGAAGGCGGCGATGATATGATGCCGTCCCGGTTTCGGTCCACATATAATCCTTCTGTAGGCATGCCCGACTTTTGATTGTACACCTGCTGCAGCACAAAGAAAGAATTGGGTTCGTATCCCACCGTATTCATCTGGATCGTATTTCCTGTTCCTCCTGAGATGCCACCGGTTGCATTTCCATAAAAATTAGGGTCATTGGTGGCATTCGTGAGCTTGGTAATATTGATGTTTTCGTAAGTCAGATTGAAGGAAACATTCCAGGTGAGGTCCCTGTTTTGCACCGGCACTGCATTGATTGAAAATTCAAATCCCTTGCTCACCATGTTTCCAATATTGCTCGTGATCTTATTGGTAAAGTTGGTACCCGTCGGAATAAAAATACTGTTGATCAGGTTCGTTGTATTCTTATAGTAATACTCAATGCTACCGCTGATCCGGTTTTTCAGGAAACCGTAGTCGACTCCGATATTCGTAGACGCTGTTTGTTCCCAGACCAGGTTGGCCACATAGGGTGACGGGGTGGACATATAATAAAAGTCAGGACCAAACTGGTATTGACTTCCATTACTACTCAGGTAATAACTCGGAATATATCCATAGTTGCCGATTCCATCCTGGTTACCCGTCACGCCATAACTGGCGCGGAGTTTCAGCATGGAAACAGAACTCACACTTTTCATAAAATCTTCTTCCGTCAGTTTCCAGGCAACGGCTACGGCGGGAAACACGCCCCAGCGGTCAGCCTGCGCAAAACGGGAGGATCCGTCTGTGCGTATGGAAGCCGTTAACGTATATCTATTATTATAGGTGTAGATTAACCGGCCAAAATATGAGATCAGGGTGTTTTCGTTTATACTGTTCGGATACAGGGGCGCCGTTCCTGCAATCGTATCTCCTTTGGAGTCGAGGTGCGGATAGTTGTCGGTGTATGCGCGGTTATTATAATAACCGTAACCCGCCAGCACATTGATATTGCTGCCGGCATCG
>DATCAO010000022.1:0-6862 GCA_036512575.1 Puia sp. | reverse complement strand
CAGGTAATCCCGTTCGCAGGCAGGTTGTGGCAGGTGCTATTTCAAGGGAAGAAGGAATTCGTTTTTTCGGACTGGATCCCCAATATACTACGGTGTTGATTACTGGTGGAAGCCTGGGCGCGCGTTCGATAAACGAAGCTGTCCATGCCGGAATCCCGGTACTAATAAAAAATCAGATCCAGCTGATCTGGCAAACCGGAAAATCCTTCGCTGCCGAAGCAGCGGCGCAGGCAGTGGAATCCAGGTTAATCTGGACAAGTGAGTTTATTTCAAAAATGGAATACGCATATGCCGCGGCGGACCTGGTGGTTTCACGTTCGGGATCGGTATTGTATGAATTATGCGCGGTTAAAAAACCGGTGATTTTTATTCCTTATCCCCATGCAGCTGAAGACCATCAGACGGTGAATGCTATGAACCTGGTTAAAAAAAATGCCGCCATCATGATCGCAGATAAAGACGCTGCAAACAAACTCATTTTGGAAATTGTGCGCCTGGTAAAAAATAAAAAGGAGCAAAACATATTAAAGGAGAACATTGGGAAACTGGCGATCACGGATGCTGACGAGAAAATTGCAAACGAAATCCTGAATTCACTGAATGGCTGATTTGAAAAACATACATAAAATTTATTTCGTCGGAATTGGCGGCATCGGCATGAGTGCCCTGGCGCGTTATTTCCGGTTCCATGGGAAATCAGTCAGCGGTTACGATAAAACTGAAACCGTTCTCACGAATTCCCTGGTATCTGAAGGTATACCGGTTACTTACCAGGATGATCCGGTTTCCGTTCCGAAAGATGTACAACTGGTGGTATTTACCCCAGCCATTCCAAAAGATAACCGGTCGCTGAATTTCTATCGGGATAACGGATATGAATTGATGAAAAGAAGTGAGGTCCTGGGATTGATCACGGCCGACACGAGAAATATCTGCGTGGCCGGCACGCACGGCAAAACGACCATCAGCACCATGATAGCGCATATCCTTCGGGACAGTGGCCTGGGATCCAATGCTTTTCTCGGGGGCATTTCATCCAATTACAATACGAATTTCTGGAGCCAGGGAAATGATGTCTGTGTTGTGGAAGCCGATGAGTACGACCGGAGTTTTCTCAGGCTGCATCCGGATATTGCCGTGATCAGTTCCATGGATGCCGATCACCTGGATATTTATGGAACGGAAGAAGCCGTACAGCAGGCGTTTATTGAATTCAGTAAGAAAATAAAATCAGGTGGCACCCTAGTGCAGAAACACGGACTGCCGATTCCCAGCCCCGCGGCAGGTATCCAGCAACTCAGTTATCATTTGACGGACCATAACGCCGATGTGTACTCGAAAAACCTGCGGATCCAGGAAGGGAATTATGTTTTTGATGTGGAAGGGTCTGAAGTCCGCATGAAAGATGTGCGTTTGAATGTGGGCGGGTGGCACAACGTGGAAAATGCCCTTGCTGCCATAACAGCCTGCCGGAAATTGGGACTGGCAGGCGAAAAGATCATCCCGGCGCTCCACAATTTCCGGGGCGTACGCAGAAGATTTGAATACCACGTCAGGGGAGGAGGTCCGGTATACCTGGATGATTACGCACACCATCCCAAGGAACTGGAAGTGTTAATCAGCAGCGTGCGGGAATTATTTCCGGAAAGAAAACTGCTCGTCGTATTTCAACCGCATTTATTCAGCCGCACAAAAGATTTTGCGGATGGCTTTGCAGAAACACTGGATCGAGCGGATGAAGTAGTCCTGCTGCCCCTCTATCCGGCAAGGGAACAGCCGATTGCAGGGATCAGCAGCGCCACCATATTGAATAAAATGGTCCGGGCTCCGGGACAGATCATGCAGAAACAGCAACTGCTTGAACGGGCAGCAGCAGTGAAACCCGGAGATCAGACCGTCTGGATCACCGCTGGTGCAGGGGATATCGATGAATTGGTGAAACCACTTACTGAAATATTGAAAGGCAAATGAATATAAAAAGCCCATTGAAGAAATTTTTCACTGTCATGCTCTGGTGCCTCGTGGGTGGCACCGGTCTGGCCCTGCTCGTGGCTGCCATCAATTCGAAAAACTCCAGCGGCTGCAGGGGCCTGGAAGTGGAAATCAACGAGGGGGGCAAAGCCAGGTTCCTGAATAAAAAAGATCTGGTGAACATGCTTGAAAATAACGGATTGCAGGACTGGCAAAATAAAAAGACTGAATCGTTTAACCTGCTGCAGATGGAAACCATTCTTAGAAAAAACAGTTGGATCCGGGATGTACAGATCTATTTTGACAACAACGATATTTTGAAAATCCGTGTTCAGGAAAGACAGCCCGCTGCCCGTTTATTCACCGTGTCCGGAAACAGTTTTCTGATAGACAGCAACGGAGTGCAAATGCCCCTTTCAGAAAAAGCTGTTTTCAGGCTGCCGGTATTCACCGGATATCCGTCTGAAAAATTTGCATCGGGAAAAGACAGTGCGCTGAACAGACAGATCAGGGATCTGGCCACCTTTTTGAACCAGGATGCATTCTGGTCTTGCCAGATCCAGGAGCTGCACATCAATGCCGCGAAAAATTTTCAGATGACACCCTTGATGGGCAACCAGCAAATCGACTTGGGAGACGGAACTGATTTTGAAAATAAATTTCACCGCCTTTTCATTTTTTATAAAGAGGTGATCACAAAAACGGGATTTGAAAAATATGTTTCCATCAACCTGGCATTTGCAAACCAGGTGATTGCAACACGCAAACAGGGATTTATTTCGAGGGCCGATTCCATCCAGGCGCGCAAAAATATTATGGATATGATCCGGAAGGCCCAGAAAATGGATGAGGATACCGCAAAAATCAGGGAAGTAAAACCATTGGAGAGAAATACCCTGACCGAGCAAAACCTCCGGAGTTATGATCTTCCGGCTGAAACCGACGAGCAAATTGAAACTGGCAATAAACATCAAAAACAACAATAAATTAAAACAAACCATGAACCAGGAACAACCCATTATTGTAGGACTCGACATAGGTACCACCAAGATTGCCGCCATTGCCGGTCGTAAAAACGAATACGGCAAGCTGGAAATACTCGGCTTTGGACGTGCGAATTCCAATGGCGTTAAACACGGCCAGGTGCTGAATATCGATGAAACCATTAAAGCCATCCGAATGGCGCTGGACAATTGTTATGCGTCCAATCCCAACCTGAGCATTTCGGAAGTATATGTGGGAATTGCAGGCCACCATATCAAAAGCCTGCAGACCCGGGGTGATATTGTGCGGCAGAACACGGAGAACGAGATTACCCAAAAGGAAATAGATCAGCTGGTGGCAGATCAGTATAAAACCTATATTCCAGCGGGTGATCAGATCATCGATGTCATTCCACAGGAATTCGCTGTTGACAATTTTCAGAATATCATCAGCCCGATCGGTTATGGTGGTGTAAAAGTGGGCGCCAATTTCCATATCATCACCGGCGATAAAAATGCCATTAAAAATATCAGCCGCTCCGTAGAAAAAAGCGGATTGCAAACCAAGGATCTGGTACTACAGCCGCTCGCGTCAGCAGCTGCAGTCATGGGTCAGGAAGACCTCGAAGCCGGTGTCGCAATTGTCGACATCGGCGGAGGCACAACAGACCTGGCAGTTTTTTATGAAGGCATACTCAAACACACGGCTGTTATTCCTTTCGGCGGGGAGAATATTACGAACGATATCAAAACCGGACTGGGCGTTTTAAAAACGCAGGCTGAACAAATGAAAGTACAGTTCGGATCGGCCCTGTCGAATGAAGCAAAAGGAAATGCCTTCATTACGATTCCCGGCCTGAGGGGTATGCCGGCGAAAGAAATCAGCGTGAAGAACCTGGCAAATATCATTCAGGCGCGTATGAGTGAGATCATGGATTTTGTTTCTTATCACCTCAAACAGGTCGGACTCGATAATAAAATGCTGAATGGTGGCATCGTCCTTACAGGCGGTGGCGCGCAGTTGAAACACCTGATCCAGTTAACGGAATATGTAACAGGACTGAATGCCCGGATCGGATATCCGAATGAACACCTGGCTTCAGGTCAGATCGAAGAACTGGCAAAACCAACCTATTCCACCTGCATTGGTTTAATTCTGAAAGGATACAGCGACTATGAACACAATCGAAAACAATTTGAAAAAACCCATGTGCAGGTCGATATCCCAACGGCCCTGAAAACACCGGAGCTCATCAGGGCGGAAGTTGCTATATCAGAAGACGAAAAACAGGCTGCCAGGATAACCGGCCGGAAAGGCATCAAGGATTTCTGGGGGAAATTCAAAGACGGTATCATAGACCTGTTTAAAGAAGAAGAAGATCACGCACTCTAAAAATTTCTATACTAACCATTAATTCTTATTTATGATCCAGTTTGATTTACCCAAAGAAAGATCGTCCATCATTAAAGTGATCGGCGTAGGTGGCGGAGGAAGCAACGCAGTCAACCACATGTTTGGCCAAAATATAGAAGGATGTAATTTTATTATTTGCAATACCGATGCACAGGCGCTGGCCCAAAGTCGGGTGGCAAATAAAATCCAGCTGGGTCCGCTGTTAACACAGGGACTTGGGGCAGGTGCCAATCCCAGCATCGGACGTCAGGCAACTGAAGAAAGCCTGGAAGAAATCAAGTCGATTCTGGAAGTCAATACGAAGATGGCTTTTATTACTGCAGGCATGGGCGGTGGTACCGGCACCGGTGGCGCACCCATACTCGCGAAAATCTGTAAGGATCTGGGCATTCTGACCGTAGGTATTGTAACAACGCCATTTTCTTACGAAGGCAAGAAGAGGCAATTGCAGGCTGAAGAAGGCATTTCCTATTTAAAAGACTATGTGGATACCCTGCTGGTGATCAGTAACGACAAACTGCGTCATCAGTATGGAAACCTGAAAATGAAAGAAGCTTTCTCAAGAGCAGATAATGTACTGGCAACAGCGGCCAAATGTATTACCGACGTGATCAACAGTACCGGACAGATCAATGTGGATTTTGCGGATGTATGTACAGTCATGCGTAACGGCGGTGTGGCCATATTGGGAAGTGCCGCTGCATCCGGAAATAATCGTGCGCAGCAGGCCATTGAAGAAGCTTTGAATTCTCCCCTGCTAAACGATAATGATATCCGCGGAGCGAAATGGATTCTGATCAATATAAATTCTTCCGAAGGAGAACACGAATTCACAATGGATGAAGTTGAAATCATCCAGCACCACCTGATCCGTCAGGCGGGTGAAGATACAGACGTGATCCTGGGGTTGGGATATGATGCGGCCCTGGGCGATAAGATCGGAATAACCATCATCGCGACGGGTTTTGAATATAAGGATCCTTTTAAACGCGAAGAAAAACCTGAAGCGCCTAAAAAGGAAGAAAAAATAGTTATGCCGCTGCAGATGCCTGTTCAGGAAGCTATTAAACCGAAAGAAACTCCGGTTGTGGAAATGTCAACTAATGAAAAACCCTTAGTTGCATCCAGCCTGTCAGCGGAAATGGCACCCAGGCTGGTGGAAGCAAAGGAGTCCCAGAGGCAGATTACAAAAACAGGACCTGTAGTGGTTATGCCGGCGCCTTCTGAAAAAAGAATAATTACTGAACCGGTTGTGGATAAAAAGATCACCGAGGAGCCAATAGAATGGATATTTTCACAAGACACCGTTCCAACAGCAGTATCCGGTGGTTACCTGACCCGGCCATCCAATATTTACGATGAAGAACCGACAGTTCCGGATTCTTTAACTGGAGAAATTCCAGCGAATGAAGAAATGATCTTTACCCCGATTAATAAAACGACGGTCCATGATGAAAGTCCTGGTACCGACATGCAGCTTGTATTTAAAGAGGCTAATCCAGCGGCGGATGTGCCTCGGGCCCATCAAACACCATCAGAATCTATGGCAGATCAGCCTGCAGAGGATCCTGCAATGCAGGACGAAGCAGAAGGCCTGAGACGCCGGGCAGCAGAAAGGATCAACAAATTGCGCAACTTGTCGTTCAACATGAATGCTGCGGATCCTAATAATGAGTTTGAAACTGTGCCGGCCTACATCCGCCGAAATCTGGAACTGTATAATACAGTTACCAGTGTGGAGAGTTTTTACAGTCAGTATGAAGTTAAAGCTGATAAGAATAGTCAGGGTGAAATTAGTACCATCAACAGTTTTCTCGATGGAAAAAAACCTGACTAACATAGGAACCTTGTTTGTTTTTAGTTGTTTATTCCCTTCCCGCTTTGTGCGGGAGGGATTTTTTTTGCAGACCATTCTTACAACATGTCATGGATACAGCGATCATTACAGGAGGTACAGGTTTAATCGGGAGAGCGCTTTCCAGATTCCTTGAATCCCGCGGAATACAAGTAATCATTCTCACACGTTCTCCGAAAGAACATCGCAGTGCTTCACCCGGCATCAGCTATGCTGCGTGGAATCCGGAAAAACAAACCATCAACGAGGAAGCCATCAAAAATTCTAAATACATCATTCACCTGGCCGGAGCAGGTGTTGCAGACAAACCCTGGACTGAAAAAAGAAAAAAAGAAATTGTAGAGAGCCGCATACGAAGCAGTACCCTGCTTATAAAAGCCCTCAGTAATATTCCCAATCAGGTAGTGTCGGTGGTCAGCGCTTCAGCCATCGGCTGGTACGGCCAAAACCCTTCAGGCAAATCGGTCGAAACTGATCCTCCGGATTCAGGTTACCTCGGGGAAACTTGCCGCGCCTGGGAAAGTTCTATACAACCCGTGCGTGATCTGGGCAAACGTCTCGTTATTCTGCGCACAGGCATCGTACTGAGCAACGACGGAGGTGCTTTTCCTGAATTTGCGAAACCCATCCGCTATGGTA
>DATCAO010000021.1:0-3263 GCA_036512575.1 Puia sp. | reverse complement strand
CGGAAAAACTCCGAAACCGAACATACCCCTTTTATATTTCTCACGGCCAAAACAGAAAGAAATGACTTTCGGAAAGGCATGGAAATGGGGGCCGATGACTATATCACGAAACCATTTGAAGATATCGAGTTATTGAATGCGGTTGAAATCAGGTTGAAGAAATCAGCCATCCTGAATCAGGCATACGAACATAATTTTCGGGGGCTAAACCAATTTCTGTCTGACGTAAAAGACACCGGACTGGCCCGGCAGTTATCTGAAAAATACGATCTTGAAAATTACGAGCGCAAACAGGTGCTCTACCAGGAAAATAAAAAACCCAGGTTCCTGTTCTACCTGGTTAAGGGAAAAGTAAAATGTTTCAAAACCAACACCGACGGAAAAGAATACATTACCAACCTGTACAATGACGGGGATTTTATTGGTTACTCCGCATTACTTGAAAATTCCCTATATGAAGATTCGGCCATGGTGATAGAAGACGCCGAAATACTGGCCATTCCAAAAGACGACTTCCTCCACATGTTGTATAACGATATCAGTATTTCCTCAAAGTTCATTCATATCATCAGCAAAAACGTTAAGGAAAAAGAAGAACGCCTGGTAAGCCTCGCCTACAATTCCCTGAGAAAGCGCGTCGCTACGGCACTTGTAGAGATTACCGGCAAGTTCAACCTGAAAGAACGGGTGATGCCCCTGGAAATTTCACGGGAAGAAATCGCACAATACGTGGGTACGGCAACTGAATCCCTCATCCGCACCCTCAGCGATTTTAAGGCGGAAAAACTAATTGACATCAAAAACGGGAAAGTAATCGTGAACAATACAGAGAAAATGAAAAACCTGATGAACTAAAAGCGCCCCTGCTGATTAAAATCATATCTACGCCGCAGTCCCGTCATTAAATAGACCGCCAAAGGGTTGTTCCTTTGTTGGAACATAAAATGGAGTTTTATGAAAAAGATATTACTGCTCTGCGACGGGGATAATTTTCCGTCAGGCGCCACCCGGTTCATCAAGAACATCAGGGATAAAGAACCCGTATATGTGAGAGGATTGTTTATTAATCCCGTTGATATCCTGGAAATGATCCCGGTGGGTTTTATTCCTGTTTCGGGACCCTATGAAAAACTGAAGGCAGAAGAAAAACTGCTGGTGGAAAAAAGCCGGGAGAAGTTCATCAGTGCATTTGAAAATGCCGGGATAAAATATGAAATACATCCGCATATCGGCGAATGGAACCGGGAATTGTTCGTCAGGGAAAGCCGGTTTTCCGATCTGGTCGTGATTAGTGAAGAGCTGTTTTGTGCAAACGTGATGGAAGCCCAACCCAATTACTTTATGATCGAAGCACTCAGGGCTTCCGAATGTCCGGTAGTTGTTGTTCCTGAAAATTTTAAACGCATTGATCACCTGGCATTTGCCTACGACGGCGGGAAGGAATCCATGTTTGCCATCAGGCAATTTACCTATTTATTTCCCGACCTCACGGAACTGCCTGCTGAATTCGTGCACATCAAAGATGAAGAAAAAGACGAAATACCGGAAAGGGCGCTGCTGGGAGAATATACTTTTTCCCACTTTGAATCACAACACACATCAAAACTTCATTTTGATCCTAAAAAATACCTGACCGCCTGGCTCGGAACCAAGAAAAATGTTTTTCTCGTTTCCGGATCCTTTTCAAGGTCAGCCGTATCCAATACGTTCAAAAAAAGTTTTTCTGAACATGTGATCGCCGAACATTCCTGTCCCATTTTCATTGCGCATTTTTCTTAACGATTATTCTTACTTACTAACTTCTTTATATACATATGGTTCAGTCGCTGGAAAATGCTTTGAGCGGGATAAAATCCGGCAGTAATATTTTCATCCAGACCGGGGCGGCAGCGCCCCAGTTATTAATCAGGGGGTTAATGGATCGGGCTGCCGGACTCCATGATATGACCATTTACCAAATGCATACCGAAGGCATTGCTCCTTACGGCGATCCGGAATGGCAATCCGTCTTTAAAGTGAATTGCTTTTTTATCGGTGCCAACCTGCGCAAAGCCGTGCAGGAAAAAAGGGCGGATTATATTCCGCTCTTCTTAAGCGAAATTCCTTCCCTGTTCCGAAAGAAAATCATTCCCATTGACGTTGCACTGATCCATGTATCGACTCCGGATAAACAAGGTTATTGTTCATTGGGCGTTTCTGTAGATATCGCACCCGCAGTGCTGGAGCATGCCGGACTGGTTATCGCCCAGGTGAATCCGCAAATGCCCAGGACTTTCGGGGATGCCATCATACACTCCAGCCGGATCGACGCGATGGTGGAAGTCAATGAACCCATACTGGAAGCCCATACGGTTGAACCTGATGAACTGAATACCAAGATTGCCAAACACGTCGCTTCGCTGATTGAAGACGGATCCACATTACAAATGGGCATTGGCAAAATACCAAATGCCGTACTCAAAAGCCTGGAAGGACACCGGCGCCTGGGCATTCATACCGAAATGTTCTCGGATGGCATTATCGATTTGGTAGAACGCGGCGTGATCACCGGAGAAATGAAGAAGAAGAGAAGGTTTAAAATCGTATCCAGTTTCATGATCGGGACAAAAAAACTATATGGTTTTGTGAACGACAATCCCATGATTGAAATGCTGGACATCGGTTATGTAAATGACGTCCATATTATTCGTCAGAATCCAAGGGTTGCAGCCATCAACTGTGCATTGGAGATTGATCTCACCGGCCAGGTATGTGCCGATTCCATTGGACCTAAAATGTATTCCGGAGTTGGAGGTCAGATCGATTTCATGCGGGGCGCTTCCCTTTCCGAAGGCGGAAAACCGATTATCGCCATGCCATCTACAACGACCAGAGGGGAAAGTAAAATCGTTCCTTTCTTAAAGCCGGGTGCCGGTGTGGTGACCACCCGCGCCAACGTTCACTATATCGTTACAGAATACGGAATAGCCTATCTCTATGGTAAGAATCTTACCGAACGTACAAAAGCGCTGATCCATATTGCCCATCCCGATCACAGGGAAAAATTATCTGAGGCAGCATTTGCATTGAATAAGTCCGCCTCTCCCATATTTGTCTGATCGCCGGTTGCCCATAAATATTATTCTGATTGTAGCCCCTTCCACCGTTTGATGCATAGAGAGAAAGCAAAGACCCGGAAATGCACCCGGGTCTTGCTTTCTTAACTGCTAAACCAAACCTAAAATGGACTAATCGTTATTCAAAATGACTTTCAAAGATTTTTC
>DATCAO010000020.1:0-8398 GCA_036512575.1 Puia sp. | reverse complement strand
GACGACCACACGCTTTTGCGAAAAGCCCTCGCCAAACTGGTTGCATCATTCGATGAGTATGCCGTGTTATTTGAAGCCGATAATGGTAAGGAAATTAAGAAGAAGATTAATGAACACCTGGTACCCGACCTGATACTTCTGGATGTCAATATGCCGGAGATGGATGGCTTTGAAACCGCCGCATGGCTGAATAAAAATTATCCCAAAATTAAGGTGCTCGCACTTTCCATGTTCAGCGACGAACGCACCATCATCAGGATGCTTCGCCAGGGTGCCCGGGGTTATGTTATGAAAAATATCGACCCGGAGGAATTGAAAAAAGCTTTGGATTCAGTGATGAAAAAAAACTTCTACCTCTCAGAAGAAATATCAGGTAAAATTATCAGCGGGCTGCATAAGGACGCAGACCGGCTGGAAGATCCGCCTTCGCTGACCCAGCGGGAAAAGGATTTTCTCCGTTTGATATGTTCTGAAATTACTTACAAGGATATTGCGGCAAAAATGTTCGTCAGCCCACGAACCGTGGATGAATACCGCAACTCCCTTTTTGAAAAATTAAAAGTCAAATCCAGGGTCGGCCTGGTCATGTATGCCATGCGCAATGGCTTGGTGGAAAGCTGAGGAAAGTATGGGAGTATGGGAGTGTGGGTGCAAAAGTTTTCCACTCTCATACTCCCATACTCTCATACTCCCATACTATTTAGATAGGTACATACTCCGGTCTTTATAGAGCTGGCGGAAATAAGGATCTCTCAGGTCTTTTATAAAACGAATAGCCTCCCCGGTGGATTTCATTTCCGGCCCCAGCTCCTTGTTCACCCCGGGGAATTTGTCAAAACTGAATACGGGCTCCTTGATGGCATAACCCTTCAGGTTTTTTTCGAAAGTGAAATCTTTGATTTTTTTCTGATTCAGCATAATCTTGGTAGCGATATTCAGATAGGGAATCTGATAGGCTTTTGCTATAAACGGTGTGGTGCGTGAAGCGCGCGGGTTGGCTTCGATCACATATACCTTTCCATCCTTGATGGCAAACTGGATATTGATTAATCCGCGGATATTCAGCCTGAAGGCAATCTTTCGCGCATATTCCTCCATGGTTTCCACAACGAGTGGTGTCAGGTTAAACTGAGGCAAAACGGCATTGCTGTCCCCACTATGGATTCCGGCGGGTTCAATATGTTCCATCAGTCCCATCACGTGAAACTCATCCCCATCACAAATGCCATCCACCTCCGCTTCCTGACAGCGATCAAGGAAATGATCGATGAGAATTTTATTATCCGGCAGATGTTTTAGCAAACTGACTACGGCACTTTCCAACTCCTGATCATTGATCACGATCCGCATGCGCTGACCGCCGAGTACATAACTGGGTCTGACCAATACCGGGTACCCGACTATTTTAGCCACTTCAACGGCTTCATCTACCGTAGTTGCTGTTCCATAGGAAGGATAAGGTATATCCATTTCTTTCAGCATATCGCTGAACCGGCCGCGGTCTTCAGCGATATCCATATTGTCGTAAGATGTACCGACGATGGGTATGCCTTTTTGATGTAGTTTTTCTGCCAGTTTGAGTGCTGTTTGTCCTCCAAGCTGCACGATAACTCCGTCGGGTTTTTCATGATCAATGATATCCCAGAGGTGTTCCCAGAATACGGGTTCGAAATACAGTTTATCAGCCATGTCGAAATCTGTAGATACGGTTTCCGGATTGCAATTGACCATGATCGATTCAAACCCACATTCCTTCACTGCCAATAGGCCATGTACACAGCAGTAGTCGAATTCGATTCCCTGTCCGATACGGTTCGGACCGGAACCCAGGATGATGATTTTTTTCTTTTTGGAAACCAGACTTTCATTAATGCCACCATTTTCAAAAGTAGAATAGAAATAAGGCGTTTTAGCTTCAAATTCCGCACTGCAGGTATCGACCATTTTGAATACACGGTTTATGCCTGCCGCTTTTCTCTTTTGATAAACGGCCTCTTCATTTCCATCCTGCATTATAGTGGCGATTTGCACGTCACTGAACCCCAGCGTTTTTGCTTCCCGAAGTAATTCCAGGGGCAGGGTGTCCATTTTATATTTCCTGAGTTCCTTTTCGGCCGCGCAAATTTTCTGGATCTCGTATAAAAACCAACGGTCAATACCCGTTGCCTGCGAAATTGTTTTTACGCTCACACCCAGCATGAGGGCATCTTTGATCCTGAAGATCCGGTCCCATTTCGGAATCTTGATGTATTGAATCAGCTCTTCTGCATGCATCTGACTCTTACCGTAATAACCAAGTCCCACGGCATTGTTCTCCAGGCTCTGACAGGCTTTCTGAAGTGCTTCAGTAAAACTTCTGCCAATAGCCATTACCTCACCAACACTTTTCATCTGCAATCCCAGGGTGTCGTTAGCACCCTTGAACTTGTCAAAATTCCAGCGGGGCATTTTCACGATCACATAGTCCTGTACGGGTTCAAAATATGCTGAAGTGGTCTGTGTGATCTGATTTTTCAGCTCATCCAAAGTATAACCAATGGCGAGTTTGGCGGCTATTTTCGCAATGGGATATCCGGTTGCCTTGGAAGCCAGGGCTGAAGAACGCGATACGCGGGGATTGATTTCAACAGAAATGATTTGCTCCGTTTCCGGGTTTAAGGCAAATTGTACATTACAACCACCGGCAAAATTTCCCAATGATCGCATCATGAGTATGGCCTTATTTCTCATGTCCTGGAAGGCTGTGTCACTGAGGGTCATCGCCGGGGCCACAGTAATGGAATCCCCTGTATGAACGCCCATCGGATCCAGATTTTCCACCGTACAGATGATCACAACATTGTCGTTCTTGTCCCTTAAAAGTTCCAATTCATATTCTTTCCATCCCAGCACTGCTTTTTCTACCAGCACTTCATGCATCGGAGAGGCTTTTAACCCCCTATCCAGCGCCGCGTCAAGATCTTCCTTTCCGTGAACGAATCCTCCACCCGTCCCGCCAAGGGTAAAAGAAGGGCGGATAACCAATGGAAATCCGATTTCCTGTGCAAATTCTTTTCCTTCCAGCATGGAGTTGGCCACGCGGGATGGCGCAACATCGATTCCGATGCGGATCATCAACTGCTTGAATTTTTCCCGGTCCTCGGCCGTATCGATGGCCTCAATATCCACTCCAATCAGATTGACTTTATATTTTTCCCAGATGCCCAGCTCCGCGGCCTCCTTGCAAAGATTGAGCGCCGTTTGTCCACCCATGGTGGGTAGCACTGCGTCGATCTGGTTCTCTTCCAGTATCTGTTCGATGCTCTCCACGGTAAGGGGCAGAAGGTATACCCGGTCAGCCATCATGGGATCGGTCATAATGGTCGCCGGATTGCTGTTGATGAGAATGACTTTAATGCCTTCTTCACGAATGCTCCTGGCAGCCTGGGAGCCGGAATAGTCGAATTCGCAGGCCTGTCCGATAATGATTGGACCTGAACCGATAATGAGTACTGAACGGATTGCGGGATTTTTTGGCATCTAAAAACAAATTCCGCAAAACTAAGGTTGTGCAGGCTCTTAGAGAAATTTTTTAGGAGTGTGGGAACAAAAAATCCCGGAAGACCGGGATTAGCTATGTCAGACTGACTTAATTATTATGGAATGATGCCATTTCGATATCATCCAGCAACACGCCTCCTTTTTTGGCGATCTGGCGTTTTTCGGCAATGAGCTTCTTCGTATCCACTTTAGACCTGATCCGGAAAACCCATTTCTGCTTTGCTTCTTCACCCCGCACCATTCCAATCACGGAACCGATGCTGATGGCGCAAAACAGTAAAAATTTGTTCTTGAATAACATCTTGTCAACTTTTCAAGGAAGGTTTATTTTGTAAAGACATCTTGTATATGCCAAAAGCTGTACCAACTTTTAAATTTTTTTAAAATTCCTCATTATCATTTACTAACATTTATATTTAAACAGAAACCGCATGTCTCGAATCCTTATTTGGGATTACTCATCTTTGTTTTTCTAAAATTGGGATTTTCATGTATCGATTTGTAATCATATTTCTGTTCGTTTTTTCTACCCGCCCTGCTTCCGGGCAGGTCTTTCCTTCGGAGAATTATCCCCGGAACACATTCCGGAACCCCCTGAATATTCCTATTAGTCTCGCCGCCAATTTCGGAGAACTTCGTGCTAACCATTATCATATGGGTCTGGACATCCGCACGGAACACCGGGAAAATCTACCCGTCTATGCTGCTGCCGACGGATATATTTACCGGATTAAAATTGAACCTTTTGGATTCGGTCAGGCCATATATATCCGCCATGCGGGGGGCTACCTGACCCTCTATGCCCACCTGAATGCGTTCTATCCGGCCCTGGCCGCATGGGTAAAACAAAAGCAGTATGAGATGAAACGCTGGGAACTCTCACTTGATCCGCCGGCCGGTTTATTTAATGTTAAAAAAGGAGAACTGATTGCTCTTAGCGGGAATATGGGCGGCTCCCAGGGACCACATTTGCATTTTGAAATCCGGGCTTTCCCCGAAGACATCAACTTAAATCCGCTATTATTTGGTCTGCCCGTCAAGGATGACACGCCCCCAATTATCCGAAGTCTATCTGTTTACGACCGGGACAGGAGTTTTTACGAACAGGAACCTTTTTTTATTCAGGTAAAAGGCAAATCCGGGCATTATGCCCTTTCAATTCCGGAAGTAGTTTGTAATACCCCAAATCCCGGATTCGGAATTGTTGGGTTTGATACCCAAACGGGTTCCGCCAATCCAAATGGTATTTATGAAGGGGTCATCTATGACAATGGAAATGCAGCTTCCGGATTTCAAATGAACCGTATATCATACAATGAAACCCTTGGGATAAATGCTCATATTGACTATCCAACCCATGCGCATGGAGGTCCTTATTATCAGCTGTTGTTCAGAATGCCCGGATATAATCACTCCATATACAGGGAACCCATCCCGGGAGGAACGATACACCTGGAAGACGGTCAGCCCCATTCGATCCGTATTGAAATAAAAGATGCCTACGGTAACAGCTCAAACCTGGAATTTAAAGCACGTTACCAGGCTGCCCCCCGGCCACGAGAGGAATTAACGGGTAAGATGTTTTATCCGGGTATGGTGGACGGCATGGAAACGCCCGTAACCGCCTTTTATCTGGGGGAAGGCTGTTTGTATGATTCTTTGCATCTGAACCTACAGGAATCCGCAGGTTTAGGGAAAGATCTGGTTTCAGACCTGCATCAATTCGGTAATTCCGCGGTACCACTGGCCGACACCATGACTGTGAGAATTAAGTTGAATAAAATGATAGAACTGAAACAAAAAGTGCTGATCCAATGGTCAGAAGGGAATGATTTTGAAGTTAAGAAACCGGTCTGGCTGGGGGAATGGGCCACATGTACATTCCGGAGTTTCGGAACCTTCAGCCTGGTCCTGGATACTGTACCACCTTCGATCCGTGTACCGGGCGTGGTGGAAAATGCAAACCTGCATCGAAGCAGTCGGATAGCGGTATTAGTTCAAGACAATTATAAAAAGATAAAAAATTTCCGCGCTACATTGGACGGCAACTGGTTATTGTTTTCCAACGACAAGGCCAGGGCATACATCTATCATTTCGACGAACATTGTCCTGCGGGTAGGCACGAACTGAAGATCTATGCTGAAGATGAAGCAGGAAATGCCAATTCCTTTGTATTGCACTTTGAGAGGTAAATCCAATACAACCAGACTTCATTCCCGGATTACCCATTCTACGTCTTTCCAAGCAAAAGAACCCTGACTGGTCAGCAACAAACCACCGGAATCCACACCATGCCATGTGACTATGATCAGGTTACCTTCCTTCCTGAGTGCGATGGGTTGATTTTTTTTATACAGGAATAAATTATAATCATCCAAAATCTGCGCCGGATCTTTTTTGAGTGTATGTATCCGGCGTTGAATAGCAGGTACCAGATCACGGGCGACCTGAATGGGATCGTAATGGACGGAAGTGATTTGTTTGAGGGAAACGGCATTAGGCAGATCAGCCGGGAAATTGTCCTGATTCAGGTTAATTCCTACGCCCGCTACGGCGAACAACCAGTTTTTGCCCTGAACCACCGTTTCTATCAGTATTCCCGCTGCCTTTCTGTCATTCCAATAAATATCGTTTGGCCATTTAACCGACCAGGATTCACCTGCAAAACTCCTCACCAAATCCAATATGCCCAGGGCTACTGAGGCGGAAAAAAGGAACTGTTTTGAGATATCAAGAGGCGCGGGCTCGCTGACCAGGCTCATCATCAGGTTTTGGCCGGGTTCATCTATCCAGGATTTTCCTCTTTGGCCCTTTCCGGCCCACTGGTGGTGCGCGAGACAAACCAGGCCGTCGGAAGCCATTCCAGCATGAATCCTTGCCATGGCATAGTTGTTGGTGCTATCCACGGAATCCAGCTCAATCAACTGATTGTCAAATGTTGTACTATGCGGCTTCTCCATACCGGGATCTGGCAAAAGATTACTATTTTTGAGCAACACGAATTTAATATTATGATTGTTGGAATCATCGCCTTTCATAATTCATCATTTAAAATATTCTGATTATTGGAACAATTGTCAATGCTGGTGAACCGGAAACCAAATAAATCCGTCCGGTTAGCGAAAAACTCTAAAATCATTAAAGCCATTATCCAGGCGATTCAGGAAAAAAAAGGCGAAAAAATCATATCACTTGATCTCCGTAAAATCCATGAAGCAGTTGCGGACTTTTTTATAGTCTGTGAAGCCGGAAGCACCACGCAGGTGAGGGCCATAGCGGATTTCATCGAAACAGAGTTAAAGGAAAAATGTAGTGAACGCCCCTATATGCATGAAGGCCGGCAGGTCCTGCAATGGGTGATCATCGACTATATCAATGTGGTAGTTCATATTATGCTTCCGGACAGCCGTCGGTTCTATAAGCTGGAAGAAATGTGGAGCGATGCTTTATTGGAGGAATATGAAGGCTGATCATTATAATGTTTATGCCCTTTTTCTGAACTTTTTTATTTCCCAAACATTAATTACAAGAAGGAAGATTAACAAATGCCACAGAATAATATAAAACCGAACGACAGGCCAGGATTTTCACGATTCAGACCTCGCCCCGGAGGAGACGAGAATACCCCCAAAAAGGGACCGAGATTCAATATCTATTGGGTTTGGGGCGTAATAGCAGTTGTTTTGCTTGGATATAATTTCCTGGGCACTGGTTTTACTCCCGACGCAAAACATCTGGATTCTGAAATGGAATTCAGGAAAAATATGCTGGAGAAGGGTGACGTTTCGCGCCTGGTACTCGTGACCAATAAAAACCTCGTGCGGGTCTTTATCAAGAAAGACAGCCTGGACAAGCCTTACTATAAAGACCTCCTCGGAAAAACGAATCAGATAGGGAAGGCGGAAGGTCCGCAGTTTGAATTCCAGGTGACAAAAATTGATGAATTCGAAAAAAGACTCTATGATTTTTTCGAGAAAAATCCTAACCTGGAAGTACAAACGCAGTCCGTGCAGGAAGGAGACTGGATTCCGGGTCTGCTTCAGATTGCCCTGCCGATTCTCATTATCCTCCTGATCTGGGTGATGCTCATGCGAAAAATGGGCGGACAGGGTGGAAGTGGAGGTCCGGGTGGCATATTCAATATTGGGAAATCAAAAGCCACGCTTTTTGACAAGGGTACACGCGTGAATATAACGTTCAACGACGTTGCTGGTCTCGACGAAGCAAAGGTGGAAGTGATGGAAATTGTCGACTTTTTGAAGAACCCGAAAAAATATACAGCACTCGGTGGGAAAATTCCAAAAGGTGCCTTGTTGGTTGGCCCTCCGGGAACAGGAAAGACGCTGCTGGCAAAGGCAATGGCCGGTGAAGCACAGGTTCCCTTTTTCTCCATGAGCGGTTCTGATTTTGTGGAACTTTTTGTAGGGGTCGGCGCAAGTCGTGTACGCGACCTGTTCAAACAGGCAAGGGAAAAAGCGCCATGTATTATTTTTATTGATGAAATCGATGCGATTGGCCGGGCCAGGGGCAAGAATGCCATTATGAGTAATGACGAGCGGGAAAGCACTTTGAACCAGCTCCTGGTGGAAATGGATGGATTCGGCGGAGACAGCGGGATCATCATCCTGGCGGCAACAAATCGCCCGGATGTGCTGGATACCGCGCTTTTGCGTCCGGGCAGATTCGACCGTCAGATCTCAATAGATAAACCGGATTTGAAAGGCAGGGAAGCTATTTTCAAAGTACATCTTAAACCTATTAAGATTTCTTCGAAACTCGATATTTATAAACTGGCTGAGCAAACACCAGGATTTGCCGGAGCTGATATTGCCAATGTCTGTAATGAAGCAGCGTTGA
>DATCAO010000019.1:0-6895 GCA_036512575.1 Puia sp. | reverse complement strand
CCGGAGGAAAGACTCAGTGCGAAATTATCTTGCGCTCCGTTAAAGGCAAATTTGTAATCGTTATAAAGCAGGGTGGTGTTTGCAAATAATCTGCGGTTGAAAACATGGTTCCATCGTAAAGTGGCAGTGGAATTTCCCCAGGGGATATCCGTACTGAACGACCGGCGGGCATTTCTGAAATCAAATACATCCCTTCCGAAATAACCACTCAGGTAAAGACGGTCTTTTTCTGAAAACTGGTAATTCACTTTGGCATTCAGGTCGTAGAAATAATATCCTGATCCGTAATAACTGCTGGATCGCGGCACAAAGGGACTGACCAGCAGGTCAACATAGGTTCTGCGATAAGAGACGATAAAAGAAGCTTTGTGTTTAACCAGTGGTCCCTGAATCGACAAACGCGATGCCAGCAGGCCGAGTCCGCCTTCCACTTCAAATTTGTTCATATTACCTTCCTTCATGGAAATATCCAGTACTGACGACAGGCGGCCGCCATATTGAGCCGGCATGCCGCCTTTAATTAGTGTTGTATTTTTTATGGCGTCGCCATTAAAGATGGAAAAAAAACCAAAAAGGTGTCCTGTGTTATAAACAATGGCATCATCCAGCATGATGAGATTCTGGTCTGGTCCGCCTCCGCGTACATAAAGACCGGTATTTCCTTCTCCCGCATTACTCACGCCGGGAAGAAGCTGCAGGGTTTTCAAAATATCTACTTCCCCGAATAATACCGGCAGGTTTTTGATTTGCGCCATGGACAGGTCAATTTTCCCCATCTGCGCGCTGGTTACGTTGACATCCTTTTTTTTAGCATATACCACCACCTCTTCATTGGTGGTGGTTCGGGGATTGATCAGAAAATTGAAATTGAAATTTTTATCGAGCGTTACCGCAGCAACCTTCGTCACATATCCGACATATGAGACAGAAATCAGGTATTGACCTTCCGGAAGGGTTATGGAATAAAAGCCATAACCGTTACTGCTGACTCCTTTTTGTTGTCCGTTGAAACTTATGGTAGCACCGATCAGGCTTTCGGATGAAAGGGAATCTTTTACATAACCGGTAATGCTGAATTTCGTTTGTGCCTGAACAGCAGCTGCCCATCCCATTAAGATAAGTACACCGATTTTTTTCATTATTCACTCGCCGGTACGGAAATGTAAACTGTCTTTGATTTCTCCACAAACCGGTGCGCCGGTACGAGCAGCCGGATTTTTTTTCCCCAGGTAAGGATTTACAATGGTGCTTGTTCTGCTTAACCAGTCTCCCGCAGTAGAATCGGCGAATGCAGTCGCGCAGCTCATATGATATATCGTGGCTCCATCATATTTAACGGTCAGGATTAAGGAATACAGATCCTGGGTGATCATATTAAACTCTCTTTTCTTTTCCTGCATGCTTTTTTCTCCGTTCAGACCCTGAATTTCAGAAGGAATGGAATGAGCCACAGAAATTGCAGTCAGTATTAAGGACGAATCCGCTCTGAACTGATCAAACCTAATGCTGTCTACGGCTATATTGAGCTTTCCGGCAGCTTCGGAAATTAAAGCGGTATCCTCAGCTATAAAAGCGTCCGACAAAGTAAAATAGCCGTTCAGCACATGATCAAAAGACCGGTTAAAGGCGCTTGTTTTCGAATTTACAGACAACGCGGAGTCTTTTTCCTCTGTTTTAATTTTATCGGAACCACTATTATGCAACACCAGATAACTTATGCCGAGGGCCAGGGCTAAAACACCAATCAGTATAAGGGCCTTCTTCATAAATAGAATTTGCACAAAGATAATTCTAATTGCATTTGCTTTAATTTTGCGCGTTCGATTTAATACATACTATCTATGCTGGCAGGTTTTCAGAATATGACATTCGAGTTTGGAGCCCGCGCTATACTACATGACGCCACCTGGCATATTCAGCCGGGTGAACACATTGGCCTGATCGGATACAATGGTACCGGCAAATCAACATTATTGAAATTGCTGGCTGGCGAATATTCTCCATCCGGGGGAACTGTTGAAAGGAGCCGGAATACAAGTATCGGCTACCTTCATCAGGACCTGCTCAGCTTTGATACGAGTGACAGTATACTTAAGGTTGCCCTGGGTGCATTTGACCAGGTACTCAGCCTGGAAAAAGAACTTGAAGACCTCGTGAAGGAAATGGAAGCGGAAGAAAAGGCAGGCAAACAGCAGTCTGAACAGTTACTGACCACTTATACTGACAAACTGCACGAAATGGACGTGCTGGATGGATACAATATTCATCACAAAACGGAAGAAGTACTGCAGGGCCTTGGTTTTTCAAACGCCGATCTCCAAAGACCTTATCGTGAATTCAGCGGTGGATGGCGCATGCGGGTGCTTCTGGCGAAAATGATACTGCAGAAACCCGACCTGCTGTTATTGGATGAACCTACAAATCACCTGGATCTGCCGTCCATTGAATGGCTGGAGAAATACCTGAAAAACTATCAGGGATCCGTGGTTATTGTGAGTCACGATAAATTTTTCCTGGACAGAATGGTGGACAAGATCGTGGAATTATACCAGCAGGATCTGCATTTTTATAACGGCAATTATTCTTTTTATGAAAAAGAAAAAGAAATGCGGATTTCGATTCAGCAAAAAGCTTATGAGAATCAGAAAGACTATATCCGTCAACAGGAGCGATTCATAGAACGGTTTAAAGCCAAGGCGAGTAAAGCTGCCGCTGCCCAGTCGGCCATGAAGCGACTGGACAAAATAGACCGCATTGAAAACGTGGAGATGGAAAGACCGGATATGCGTATTCAGTTCCGGATCGACCGCCTCCCGGGTAAAGTTCTCGTTCATTTAAAAGATATCAGCAAAAGTTTTGGCAACAATGAAATTGTCCGGCATGCGGAAGCAGAGATTGAACGTGGGGATAAAATTGCGCTGATCGGAGCCAACGGAAAAGGTAAATCCACCATCTTACGTATTGTTGCCGGCACCGAGACTTTTACAGGAGAGCGCGTATGGGGCCATCACGTGGATGCCAGTTTTTATGCCCAGCACCAGCTGGAATCCCTGAATGTAAACGATACCGTACTGGAAGAAATGAAACATTGCGGATCAGGTAAGAATGAACTCGAGCTCAGAACGCTGCTGGGTTGTTTTTTGTTTTCGGGAGACGATGTGGAGAAAAAAATTAAAGTGCTGAGTGGTGGCGAGAAAGCCCGGGTGGCCCTGGCTAAAACGATTGCCGGGAAGGCTAATTTTTTATTATTGGATGAACCCACAAACCATCTGGACATCCATTCCTGTGAGCTGCTTGCCGAAGCGCTGAATAAGTATGAAGGCAGTTATATCCTGGTTAGCCATGACCGGTTTTTTATTTCCAAAACAGCAAACAAAATCTGGGAAATTGAAAACAACCGGATAAAAGAATTTAAAGGATCTTACGATGAATGGGTGGAATGGAACAAACGCATGAGCACGCTGGCAAAACCGTCAGTGGGTAAACCCAAAACAGAAAAGAGTGTGGTCGAACCCGTAAAACCAGCGCCAGTTCAAATGCCGGTTAATAAGGAGGCTAAAAAACAATTGCAGAAACAGGAAAAACTGGTGACGCAACTGGAAGAAGATATTAAACGTCTTCAGGAAGACTGCAACCGCCTGGAACTTCAACTATCCGCGCCTGAAATATATTCAGACCGTCAAAAATTCCTGGTAGCGGAGTCGGAATACAACAAAGCGGCCCTGAATTTGTCTGTTGTCAAACAAAACTATGAAGTTGCCCTGGAAAAACTGATGGAGATGGAAGAAGAACAGTAATTTTATAACAAATCCGTTTTCGTATTAAAAATAAATCATTTTTAATTTCAGTCCGTTTTCTGATTATTGCCGGCTGTTTTTTTTTAATTCATTCTCATACAGTCTGTGCGCAGGATTCAACACTTCACAAAAGGCCAAAATTAGGTTTAACACTGAGTGGAGGAGGGGCCAAGGGCCTGGCGCATATCGGTATTTTGAAAGCCATCGACTCTGCAGGTCTTTCCATCGATTATCTCACCGGTACCAGTATGGGTGCGATCATTGGTTCCCTCTATGCCTCCGGATATTCCGCCGATTCCATTTTATACATTGCGCGTCGTATGCATTGGGACCAGATTCTTTCGAACCAGAGTTCCATGCGAAATATCATTATGGAGGAGAAGGATGAATTCGGCAAATATGACCTTGAACTGCCCTGGTCGAATCATTTCTTCAGAATCTCCACCGGCGTATTGGAAGGCCAGGAATTGTGGTTGAAATTCTCTGAACTTTTATTTCCGGTTTACAGGATAAAAAGTTTTGATTCGCTGGATATTCCTTTTAAATGTATCGCCACGGATATTTCGACAGGCGAAGCCGTGGTGCTTGACAGTGGGGAAATTGTTTCGGCGGTCAGGGCGAGTATGGCCATCCCTTCAGTTTTTACAGCAGTGGAGTACAATAACAGGTTGTTGGTTGATGGTGGTATCGTTCGTAATTTTCCAGTTAAAGATGTGCGCAAAATGGGGGCGCAGTATGTTATCGGCAGCAATGTGACCAGTTACCTTTTACCGGCCAGCAAAGTGAATAATGCAATTCAGGTGCTTTTACAGGTGGCATTTTTCCGGGAGGCGGAGGATACAAAAATGGAAGTGCCGCTTTGCAATATCTACGTGCAGACCCCGCTGGAAAAGTACAGCATGGCCACTTTTACCCAGGCCAATGAAATTATAGATTCCGGCCTGGCTGAGGGCAGAAGGTTGTATCCCCAGTTGAAAAGACTCGCAGACTCACTGAATGCACTATATGGCCCAGTAGATACCGTTAAGATCCTTCCGGATATACACAGCGTCAGGATCTCTTCTTATGAAGTGAACGGGCTCAAATACACCACCCAGGATTTTTTTGTTCATACGATGGGTTTGCTGACCAATCATGTATACACACCGGAAATGCTTTCCTATATGGTTCGCCGGGCCGGCGGCACACGGTATTACAACCGGATCATCTATCGCCTGAATCTACAGCCGGATCAGTCGGCTAAAATTATCTTCGACGTTTCGGAAAACCCGCTCACTTTTGGAAAAATATCGCTTCACTATAATCAGTTCACCGGAATAAGCGCTATTTTAAATCTGACTTCCCGGGATTTTTTTACACCGAATTCACGGAGTTCGGTCACAATAAATATCGGTGAAAATTTCCGGGTAAAAGGAGAACACCTCCAGTACCTGGGCAGGGGCAGAAAATTCGCACTGAAATTATCCAGCCAATACGATCAGATGAATATTACGACCTATGTCAATACCAAGGAGGCTGGCATATATAATCAAAATTATTTTGTAGTAGATGGAAAACTGGGTTATTCGACCAGCCGGGACATAACCATTGGACTGGGTACCCGATTTGAATGGACCAAGTACAACCCTTCAATTACTTCCGCCCTGGAGTATATGGGTACGGATGATTTCCCGACCAGTTATATTTATTTTAACCACAATTCCCTGGACAGACCCATTTATCCCAAACGGGGTTCGAAATCAGCATTGGAAGGAGACTGGGTATATACACAGAACCCCGACATTCAATTGCACTCTAATCAACGAAATGCAGATACCGTTACGGCCAGCAATCCATATCCGAGAATTACCTTTCATTTCGAAAGTTATTCCCCTCTCTCCGATAAAAGCACCCTGCTTTTACAAGTGCAGTCAGGTATGAATTTCCAAAATGGAAATATCATCAATCAATTTTCTATAGGCGGACTCACCCACAGTTTTCATAATCAAATCACTTTTGCAGGCTTAAGAGAGGGGTCATTTTATTCTTCCAGTCTGGCGGCATTGGAAACGGGGTTCCGGTATAATTTTTATGGAAATCTTTACCTGACAGCTAAAGCGAATGTATTGTTCAGCAATTTTGTTAAAAACGGTAAGCAATTTTACGATACGCCCGATTTTTTGTCGGGATATGCATTGACGTTTACTTACAATTTTGTGCTGGGACCACTTGAGTTAAGCGCCATGTACTGCGATCAGTGGCACAGGGTGATGGGGTACGTGAATATCGGAATACCATTTTAGCATAGCTAAAATGGTATTCCGATATTCACAGTGTGGAGGTGTGGAAGTGTGGAAATGTGAAAGTGAAATTGAATAATTTTCCTGGTGATTTTTTTTGAACAGTCATCCGCCGGTTAACCCGACAATGTCCAGGATTTCTTTTTCTTTTTCTACAGCCTGGGAAAGGATTTTTTTGCCGTCAGCCAGGATCGCCGAAATATGATTGTTTGATTCGGTGCCTTCTGCGTTGATGCAAACATTCAGCCAGGCGCCCCAAACAGCAGATCTTGCGCAAAGTGCACCTACCCCGGCATCAGATTTTGAATTCGGGTTTCCTTCCCTCGCCATGAACTCAATGATTTCCATAGATTGAAAAGCGACCTGCATAACCCGGTAGGGAACTTCAATGGCTAGAATGGTAGCTGCAAGCAAAGCCCTTGTTCTGATCGCTATTTCAGCTTCCGTTTTTTTCGGCAGGCCCCTGGCCTGGATGATTTGTTCGAAGGCCTTTGTATCTGCATCCACCAGTGAGAGCAGTTCTTTTTTACAGGCAGAAGCTTTTTCAGCCCATTGGCCAAACAGATTCCAGTCTTTCTTTAATGCCGTGAGATTTGCTACCATCGCCCCCAAACCGGCACCCAGGGCTCCTATGTATGCTGCTACAGATCCTCCGCCCGGGGCAGGTGATTCACTGGATGTTTCATCGGCAAATTCAGCAAGAGAAAGTTGCACGAGCTGGCGGTCAGTAGAATTTTTTAGCATGTATTCAATAATTCTTTCCTCCGGTTTGAAAGGACCCAATTCATTCAGACCCATACTGAGGATCGCAATCCGGAT
>DATCAO010000018.1:0-3418 GCA_036512575.1 Puia sp. | reverse complement strand
AGCCCATTGTTCACGAAGAAAGATTATGGGTGAGCAGTTATTTCCTGAAGGCACAGGATATGTATCGCATCACGTTAACGAAAAATATTGTGAATAGGGCGGCTCACATTGTTTTCATGATCAGCGGATCTGAAAAGGCACATGCCCTTCATGAAGTGCTCGAAGGAGAAAGAAATCCTGACCGTTATCCTGCTCAGCAGATCATACCTGTGCAGGGGGAATTGCATGTTTTTATGGATGAAGCCGCCGCGGCTCAGCTTAAAACATCTACCGTGTCATAGACCTGCACACGTTTCCACAAGTGTTTACATTCATCCACAAAACGAAGATGAATCGGATCTACCTGGTAACTATCCTGATCCGCAGCATTAGCAAAGAACAGGCACCAGGATACGGAATACGATCCGTCAATGACATCTCTTTTTGTATTTGCGGGCTGGCCAATATGAAAGCGTTGTATCGTTGATACGCTGGAAAGCTTTCGTAACCCCTGGATCAATAGTTGCCTGTGTTCCACATTTCGGGGTTCTTCCAACCAGAAATATACGTGGTGGATGAATACATTTTTTTCTTCTGCCATGATATCTTTTTAAACCCGTTCAGATAACGTCGGGCTTACAAAATAATAAAATCTGAAGGGATTACAAAGGGTATTTCCCTTCGGAAATTAATTTATCCGCAATCCGTCTTTTTGCTTCTTTACTATTGAACGGATCCGCTTTGCAGAACCTCTTCACACCCAGCAGCAGCATACGCTGTTCATCCCCTTCGGCAAAAGCATTCACCGCGTCCTTGCCATGTTTTTCCATTTTATCTGCTGAATCGTATAAAAAGGTATGCACGATATCCTTTTCGAATTTCACCGCATCCGCACCCAGGGATGCTGAACGTTTCATAAGCCGCAACAGTGCAGATTCCGCATGAAAGGTAATGATGGCCATGTCGGCTATATGCATGAGAATTTCCTGCTCGGATTCCAGTTGCATCATCAGTTTCTGAACGGCTGCACCGGCAGTCAGTAAGATTGCTTTTTTAAACTGCTGGAGTAATTTTCGTTCAGCAGCAAAGGGGGCATCATCCCCGGAGCTGAAATCAGGTATGCTGACCAGTTCCTTAGCTACGTTTTTTGCAGGTGTTAAAATATCCAGCCGGCCTTTCATCGCTCTTTTTAAAACCATGTCTACAGTCAGCAACCGGTTTATTTCATTGGTCCCTTCGAAAATCCGGTTGATGCGGCTGTCCCGGTAAGCCCTTGACACATTGTATTCATCACTAAACCCGTTACCCCCGTGAATCTGTACGGCTTCATCCACTACAAAGTCCAGCATTTCACTTCCGAATACCTTCAACATGGCACATTCAATAGCGAATTCCTCCGCCGCGCCCAATACCGCTTCATTAATGGGTTTTCCCAACACCACCAATTCCTGTTCCTTGTCTTCGATCCATTTGGAAACACGATACAAAGCGGATTCACCAACCCACATATAAATGGCCATCTCGGCAATTTTATTTTTTATAGCACCGAAATTCGCAATGGCTGTTTTAAATTGCTCCCTCGTTTTAGCATAGATAATGGCATCTGTTGCAGCGCGTTTGGATGCACCCAGCGCTGCGGCACATAATTTGAGACGCCCGATATTGAGGATATTGAAAGCAATGATATGCCCCTTGCCAATTTCTCCCAAAATATTCTCCACCGGCACCTTGCAATCCTGGAAATAGAGTTGTACCGTGGATGAACCTTTGATGCCCATCTTATGTTCTTCCGGTCCGCGCGTGAAACCTTCAAAATTTTTCTCAACGATAAAGGTTGTGAACTTCTCACCGTCTATCTTGGCAAATACCGTAAATACATCTGCAAATCCGCCATTGGTGATCCAGCATTTCTGACCATTGAGTAAATAGTACTTCCCGTCTTTACTCAGCGTTGCCGTCGTTTTTGCTCCCAGGGCGTCACTGCCGCTATTCGGTTCGGTGAGTCCGTAAGATCCCTTCCACTCGCCCGTAGCCAGTTTTGGAATATATTTTTCTTTTTGTGCTTCTGTTCCGAAATATAAAATGGGCAGCGTGCCAATACCGGTATGCGCGGCCATGGCAACAGAAAAAGAATATCCCCCTCCCAGTCCTTCATTCACCAGGGTGGCGGTAATGAAATCCTTTCCCAGCCCACCCAGATTTTCCGGCACCGAAGTGCCCAGCAAACCCTGTTCACCCGCTTTGTCGATCAGGGAGGGCATAAGTCCCGGCTCCATGGTGTCAATCCGTCCGATCAGGGGCAGCACTTCCGTTTCCAAAAAAGAAGCACACATCTCTTTTACCATCAACTGTTCCTCATCGAAATCTTCAGGGATAAATGTTTCGGCAGGCGCTGATTCGCGAATCAGCCATTCTCCTCCCTTGACGTCTGTTTGTTTGGCAATTAACGTATTCATGGATAAAAATTTTTTCTTATTTCAAATTGTCATACACCAGTTGTAATACCGATTTACAAATATCGATCTGTTCCGCGGCCACACCTTCCAATGCTTCGTTAAGCGTTTGTTCGGCCATCATCATGGACTGCTCCTGTAGTTTAAGCCCGGTTTTTGTGAGACAGATCCTGTTAATTCGCCGGTCTTTATCCGAAGCAGCGCGTTTGACCAGTTGCAGTTTTTCCAGGTTGTCCACCAGCCGGGTGATGCTGGGTTTGTCGCGAAAGGTTGCATTACAAAGTTCCTGCTGACTAATTCCGTCCTGTTTCCACAAATGATACAGCACACTCCATTGCTCAATTGTAATCGGAAGACTGGCATTGTTAAACTTTTTCTGCAGCCGGCGCGCAATGGCTGTCGATGCTTTACCCGTTACAAAGCTATACAGTTCTCCCTTCTTAAATTGGTTGTTTGGCATATAGTTAGTTAAACAACTATATAAATCTAGTCAATTTCCGGCAAATGGCAAATTTTCCGGTCTTTTATTCACCTTACCAAAAGATGAGCCCTGTCAGCGTATATTTCAGTATTAATGGATAATTGGTGATTCAAATACTCATCACGGTTACAAGTGTGCTCCTGTTGGTTTATGCTATATTGATTTACTATTACCACCGGATCTGGGATGGCATTCCCGATCCCGCCGATTCGGGTAATTCACCATCAGCCGGGCCCCTGTACCTGTTAAACAGTCAACCAGACTCGCTTCTGCGAAAAGATCAGCCACTTCCCATGGTAAAAGTTTCAGTAATCATTCCGGCCCGCAACGAAGGCCATCATATTGAAAATTGTTTGAAATCCCTTTTCAGTCAATCTTACCCCAAAAATTATACAGAAATTATCGTGGTAAATGATTTTTCAACTGACGACACCGTTGCCTTGGTAGAACAATATCCCGATCAGTGCCTTTTACTTCACCTGTCTGAATATATATCTGATCCCAT
>DATCAO010000017.1:0-2384 GCA_036512575.1 Puia sp. | reverse complement strand
CTACTGGTATAAAAAACCCACAGCAGCCTGGCAGATCATTTCGATCATTCTCGTCACCCTGGTAGGTTTGCTCAGTTTGCTGGGGGTGTTCGTGGCGATGCAAAAGAGTTGAAAGTCAGCCTCAGCGTATCGAATTATTATGGTAAAAAATAATTTCTTCATCATTACCGGTGGCCCGGGCGGTGGTAAAACCAGCGTCTTAAATAATTTATTATTACAGGGCTTTAGTTATGTCGAAAAAACGGCTCGTCAAATCATTAAAGAAAGGCTCCGAAACGGATCATCACCGAGACCTGAACCCCATGTTTTTTCCAATGAAATGTTCACAGCGGATTTCAATAATTATCCCATGACGACCCTGCCATCTTCCAATATTCTATACGAAATTTATTTTAACTAAAAAGGGTGTTTTCACCCTGCAAAATGTAGAAAAGTCCTTTTAATTTAGGGTATGAAAATGTTCAGATACAACTACCGGGGTGAGATCCGTCAGTCTGAAGTGGAATATTATATGGACCAGGGAGCCCACCGGTACCGGGTAGTGATACAGAACGGCCATTGCGCTATCGTTCCCCTGGCATTTCCGGGTCCCAATGGCATCACACTCTGGGTGCAGTCCGTCAAAGCAGGCGAAGAGGAATTGGCGCATGATCTGGTCCAGGCCATGGGCGAAGGCATAGAAAAATCGGGCATGCCGGTTCTGAAACCGACATGGAACGAGAACTAGTTTGATTTGTGCAAAGACCACTGAAGATTCCGAAATTTCCATCCGTGGTTTGTTTGTATAACCAGGCCAGTAAGATAACCATCCGCCATAATTATTTTGTCGGTTGTATCAGTAAGCTCTTCATGAAAACCGGCTCCAATGGACGCCAGATCAGATGTTAATGGATCGATGCGGAGCTGATTCAACTGCAAATGTATTGTAACGATATTTTTGACCAATATGCTTTCGATAAATGTCTTTCCGCTCTGGTAGTCTTTAAAAGCCAGCTGACCATCTGAGACCATAAAAAAATCGGGGCTCTCTTCAAAATAATTCAGCCATGCAACCGGTCCGTGAATAGAAAGATCATGGATCAGGCTGGAAGTCATGTAGCGAATGCTATCCGTGACTACACTCCTTTCCTTCGGGTCCAACGCTGGATTGTTGGTACGGCAGGCAAGAGCCAGACAACTCATCGCCAATATGAGCATTCCGGATTTCATAATTCTTTCTATTTATGCGAAATTAAGAACTCGGGATCTGCTATCAACCCTGTACTTTTATTTGGCTAAGATATTTTCTCAATGGCAGGTGTATTCTTTTTAACCCCTTTGATTAAGAGCCAGAACAAAATCGGAAATTCTCCTATCGCGCCGGTCACCATCACAAATTGAGAAACAAACGCGTTGGCGAGGGGAATGGTCGCCTGGATCACCATCAGGAAATACAACTTTCCCACAAGTCTTGCCATCTTTTTTTGGGCGAGTATCCGGTATTATGCAAATTAATTTTTCAGCTTTGTAGTTAATTCATCTAAAAAGCCATCGTATTTTTTTAGGATCCGGTTGAAAGGCTTGTACAGTTCATCTGCGTTATAGGGAGTACCTGTTTTACCCGAGGCTTCCGAAACAAATTTTGCCCTGTAGATCAATGGAGATTCCGAGGATTGTTTCACAATGAAGCGCACCCGGATCGTATTGGATTTAAACGACATACCCACCCATGATGTCCGTAAATAACCCGTCTTTTCATCGCTGTTCTCCAGCACATCAAATTTTTCCAGCACAACATTTACAATTTCCTTCCATGCTTCTTCCTTGGTTTTATTTGGATTAACATTCAACTGAACCTCAGTATTCGCAATATTTGATTCCAGGGTGGAGGTATAAGATTCATCTTCCTGTAATTGAACATAATCTGATGAGGGTGGATCAGCGACGCCTTTTTTGTCGCAATAGGTTCTTGTTTCCGGAATATATCCCTCCATCCTGACTTCTACCGTTACACAAACATTTTTGGAAACCTTTACAACCACTTTGCCTGTTCCCATCTGTACACCATCCACATAAATTCTAGCCGTTTGAGGGGAAGTGGTGACGGTTACTTTATCAGATGCCATGGTCTGCGTGAAAAATGCACCCGCGATGAATAGCATCGCAGTGAATACATATTTATTCAGATTTCGCATAAAATGATTTTAGGGGTTAAGAATCCAATCCAAACATCTAACTAAATATACAATTTCTGCCGTTTACAACGAAGTATTAAATGGCTGGAACTCCTGAATCCGGATGCCATACAGAATGGCCTGTGGTAAAGCCTAAATCATCTAAGCCAATGGTATTTGAACGACAAACTCAGCCCCTTCCCCCTCTTTCGTCTCTACTTTTAACTCACC
>DATCAO010000016.1:0-6630 GCA_036512575.1 Puia sp. | reverse complement strand
ATGGTGTTCGTCGATATCCAAATCGCCCTGAACGTGTATTTTCAAGTCCATCCGACCGTGACGGGCGACCTGATCCAGCATATGATCGAAAAAAGCAATCCCGGTATGGACATCTGCTTTCCCGCTTCCGTCGGCATTCAGTTCAATCCTGATCTTAGTTTCACGGGTATTCCTTTCGTGAATTACTTCCCGCAGTCCTGTTTTTAGATATGAATAAACAGCTGACCATTGAATGGTTTCAAGCGCTACCACCTTCTCAAGTTCAGAAATGGTATCCTGAATTTCTTTCCCGCCCAGATGAGCATCCTGTTTTAACCAGATGGCACGACAACCCAGGTTTTTAGCCAGCTGTACATCGGTGATCCTGTCGCCGATCACATAGGATCCCGCAATATCATATCGATCGTTATTCAGATAGCCTGTGAGCATGCCCGTACCGGGTTTGCGCATCGGGGAATGATCAGACGGAAATGACCGGTCGATATGCACAGCACCAAACCTTATACCCTCGTTGGAAAAACATTGCATGATAAAATCCTGTACGGGCTTGAATTTATTTTCGGGAAATGCATCCGTGCCCAATCCATCCTGATTGGTGACCATTACGAGTTCATAATTCAATTCGCGGGCTATTCTGCCCATGAATTCAAATACCCCCGGGTAAAATTCCAGTTTACTGAAATCGTCGATCTGGTAGGTAGGTGGAGATTCTTTAATCAGGGTTCCGTCGCGGTCTATAAACAGTATTTTTTTCATTCAATGTTCTTCTACTTACTTCGCATGGATTTCACTTCTGAGATTTTTACTGAACTAGCCCTGTTTCCAAAACTATTCCGGATATAAGTCAGCACATCAGCAATTTCCTGATCGTTCATAACCGGGTTTGGCGGCAATGACGACTTTCCATTTATTCCTCCACCTGATGGGTGTTCACTGAGCAGCATGGCGATTAGTTTCTTTTTATCTCCTGTAATTTCCTTTCCATGCAATGATGCATTGTCAACCAAAGTTCCCAGACCATCTGCCTGGTGACAGGAAAGACATTCCCTTGAATAAATCATTTTGCCGGAATCCATAGAAAGCCGGTAGGGCGATCTGACGATGGCGCAATGGTTGCCTTCACGACTGTCCTGTGCTTTTAATATCACGGGCACAGATGCCAGAAAATAAATGAGTACACAGACTAAATTCCCGACGGTACGCTTCATTTAGTTGTATGTTATTCTCCAGACTGTTCCTTTCACATCATCCGTGATATATAAAGAACCATCCGGGCCCTGAGCAAGTCCGCAGGGCCGGTGTAATGCGCCTCCTGATGCGGTATTCTTGGCACCTCCGGAAAAACCATCCGCGAATACCTCCCATTTACCGGAGGGTTTGCCATTTTTGAAAGGTACAAAAGCCACATAGAATCCTTCCTGGGGTTCAGGTGCGCGGTTCCAGGAACCGTGGAATGCGATAAATGCTCCATTTCGGTATTTTTCCGGAAACTGGTGCCCTGTATAAAACAAAAGTCCGTTGGGTGCCAGATGTGCGGGGAATGCCACAATCGGATCGATGGCATCCTCACCTCCTGTTTTCTTGCCATCACCGCCGTATTCCGGAGCCAGTATTTTTTTATGCTGAAACGGATCATAGTAAATGAAAGGCCAGCCGGCATTGGAACCCTTGTGCAGTTCATACATACATTCTGCGGGAAGTTCGGCATTTTGCTTATCCGTGAACATATCAGGGAAAATGGAGTGCAGCTGATCGCGACCATGTTGCATGACAAATAAACTATTGGTCGCCGTGTTCCAGTCGATCCCAACTACATTTCGCAATCCGGTTGCATATCTTGTACCATTAGCATAGGTCTGGTTCAGTTTGTCGGCTCTAAACTGCCAGATACCGGCAGCCGAGTCCAATATCGGACAAGGTTTCATCCCCAGAGAACCGGTTTTTCTATCCTGAATCTGGCAGGAATTCGAAAAGGCTCCGATATTCACATAAATATTCCCCTCATTATCTAGGGTAAATGCCTTTGCCTCATGTTCGCCGCGGGAGATAAGGCCGGTAATTATTTTTTCAGATTGGGCGGGATTCATCACCGTTCCATCCGGATTTAACTTAAACCGGTAAACTTCCTCGTCTGACGACGCATACAGCCATCCGTTTTGAACTTTTATCCCGGTACCTTTGAAAGTACCGAAGTCCAGCTCTTCATCAGATACGCCGTCTCCATTTTTATCTTTTAAGCGCACAATCGTATTACCATTTTTGGTGCTGGCCAGTTTTACATAAACGTATCCCGAGGGAGTAATAGAGATATGACGGGCTTTACCGAGGCCATCAGCGAATACGGTCGAAGAAAATCCTGAAGGCAGCTTAAGACTCACATCCGCATTGGCCGGATTCGGCTTGCTATTTTTCACTGTGTCCGTACCGATGGGACCAACAGCGCTTGCGCCATGACAAGCAGCGGCGCCAAGCAGCAAAAAATAAAAAATCCCGCTTCCTAACTGTTTCATTGTATTTTAATTTTATGGGATAATAAAAATAACGATTTAAGACAATTCAGCTGAGGTCAATATTTGAAGCAGGGTACTATTCTGTTCTTTCGTTCCAACGGTAATCCGTAAACAATCCCTGCATCCGGGTGCTGAACTCCGGTCCCGCACCACGATTCCCTCGGAAACCAAAATTTCATACAATCGCCTGGCATTTTTTACCCGGACGAGCAAAAAATTTGCCTCACTGGGATAGACGTTTAAAACAGTTGGTAAACGGACCATCCTTTCGGCAAGTTCGTCGCGCATGACCACAATTTCTTTTATCATTTCATTTACGCGAGTCGTATGTTCCAGCGCATGCCCTACAATATCCTGGGTGGCCTGCCCGATATTGTACGGAGGCTTAATTCGGTTCAATACGTCAACGATCATTTCGTTTGCAAATGCCATACCCAATCGTAGTCCCGCTAGTCCCCATGCTTTACTCAGGGTTTGCAGAATCACCAGATTGGGATATTCTGTCAATTCCCTGATAAAACTCTGCTGCCGTGAAAAATTGATATACGCTTCATCAATCACTACGAGTCCTCCGAAATTGTTCAGGATGATTTCAATATCCTTACGGCGGAAGGCGTTACCGGTAGGGTTATTGGGAGAACAGATCCAAATAATTTTCGTCTGTTCATCCACAAGCTCTTCCATAACGGCCAGATCCAATTCAAAATCTTCGGTCAGGAGAGCCCTGCGCACATCAGCGTCATGAATATGTGCGCTCACCTCATACATACCATAAGTTGGCGGATGAATGATCACATTATCTTTACCCGGATTACAAAAAGCGCGATAGAGCAGATCGATGCATTCATCGCTGCCATTCCCCAGGAAAATATTCGCTGGTGGAAGTCCTTTGATCCTGGTTAGCTGTTCTTTGATCTTCACCTGGTGGGGATCCGGATAACGATTGTAAGCGGGTGTTACGGGAGAACCCAGGCTGTTTTCATTGGCATCCAGAAAAATATGTGCAGATCCGCTGAACTCATCCCGTGCTGACGCATAGGGGATCAGGTTTTTGATATTTTCGCGCAATAAAAGATTAATATCAGTCATTAATATATCATTAGTATTGATTCATCAGTTGTTAGGCATCTGGCGCTGCAAGTCTGACCTCAATTGCAGCGGCGTGTGCCTGCAGTCCTTCTGCTATGGCCATTTCGATAACGGTATTGCCTATACGTTTCAATCCTTCATGTGAAATCAGCTGAAAACTTATCTTTTTCATAAAGCTGTCTACGCTCACACCACTGTATGCTCTTGCATATCCGTTTGTAGGAAGTGTATGGTTGGGACCGCTCGCATAATCGCCGGCAGCTTCTGCTGAATAATTTCCAATAAAAACCGAACCCGCATTTCGTACCTCCGCAGCAATTTGCTCAGCATTTCGGCTGGCAAGAATAAGGTGCTCCGGCGCATAGGCATTAAGCAGTTTCATAGCGGTGGTCAATTCCGGCACTAAAAATATTTTGCTCCCAGCTAATGATTTTTCCGCAATGGATTTACGCGGAAGTTTTTCGATTTGAATTCCCAGGGCATTATTTACATGCGTGGCAAAATCCCGGCTGCCGGTTACCAGGATTACCTGGCTGTCTGGCCCGTGTTCGCATTGGGACAGCAGATCCGCAGCAACAAAATCTGCGACGGCCGTTTCATCGGCATATACCGCGAGTTCACTGGGTCCGGCAGGCATATCGATGGAAATCCCTTCCTGCTGAATCATTTTTTTTGCCTGAGTCACCCATTGATTTCCAGGTCCAAATATCTTATAGACTGCGGGAATCGTTTCCGTACCATAAGCCATTGCTGCAATTGCCTGAACACCACCTACAGGATATAATTTCCGGATGCCGGCAACCTGAGCTGCAAACAATATAGCCGGATGAATAGATCCGTCTTTTTGCGGAGGCGTACAGACAATGATTTCTGAACACCCCGCAATCTGGGCCGGGATACCGAGCATCAGCAGTGTCGAAAACAGCGGCGCCGATCCGCCCGGAATATACAGTCCGACCTTCTCGATTGCCACCGGTTTGCGCCAGCAGCGGATTCCAGGGCTTGTTTCTACTAATGGCTCCTCAAGAATCTGCACCTTATGGAAAGCAGATATGTTTTCTGCTGCATTGCGGATTGCAGTTTTAAGTTTTTCACCCAATTTATTTCCGGCCTGGTCAAATTCCACAGATTCAATAAACTGGCCGGTAAAACCTACTCCGTCGAACTGCAGGGAATAGTCGTCCACCACTTTGTTTCCGCCTTTTTTTACGCCATCTAAAATTTTCCGCACAGGCCCATCAAGCTCGGCAGAGTGGTCGGCTGGCCGGGCAAGGAGATCTTTCCAGGTTCCGGAATCAGGATTTTCGATGATGGGCATTGAGACCATTATAATATCATTTTTTCTATGGGCACAACCAGAATTCCCTGGGCGCCTGCGCTTTTTAATTTTTCGATGATCTCCCAGAATTCATTTTCATTCACTACACTATGCACACTGCTCCAGCCCGGTTCCGCCAGGGGTAACACGGTCGGACTTTTCATACCCGGAAGCAGGGAAATAATCTCTTTCAGCTTTTCATTGGGCGCATTGAGTAATATATACTTCGTGTGCCTGGCCTTGCGAACAGAACGAATACGGAACAGTAATTTTTCAAGTATATCCTGTTGGGCAGCCGCAAGTCCGGGATGACGGATCAGGACGGCTTCAGAATGCAAAATTGTTTCAACTTCTTTCAGCCCGTTCATAAAGAGGGTAGATCCACTGCTCACCAGGTCCACAATCGCGTCAGCCAATCCGATTCCCGGAGCAATCTCCACCGACCCGCTGATCTCATGTATTTCTGCCCGGATATTTTTTTCTTTTAGAAATTTGGCTACCAGCACCGGGTAAGTGGTTGCAATTTTTTTATCTTTCAGAAATCCGCAATCTGAATAGGGTTCATTTCTTCCCACCGCAATGGATAACCTGCATTTTCCAAAACCCAGTTTCTCTGATACCACCACTTTTTTATTTTTTTCCAGTATCACATTTTCACCAACGATGCCAATATCTGCCACGGCATCTTCCACATATTGGGGAATATCATCATCCCGCAGAAAGAATACTTCCATAGGGAAATTGTCTGCCTCTGTTTTCAATTTATTGATCCCGTTTTTCAGGTCAATGCCGCAGTCTTTCAATAATTGCAATGAATCGTCGTAAAGCCTGCCAGATTTTTGAATCGCTATTTTCAGCCTGTTGGCCATATAAAGTATTTACACGTTTTAAAAAATGCCTGTGAATATCCATCAAAAAAAACAGGGGCTATCTTTCGATAAGCCCCTGCAATGAGATTGTTTATACAAAACATCAGCAGCCTACCGGCAGGGTAAGTAATGATGATGGTGTATGGTGAACCGGTTATTCATGTTTAGCAAACGCAAAAATAATCGCACCGGCGCACAATCCAAAATTATTCTTATTTGGTTCCCTTTGCATCGGCGAGAAATTTTGCCAGGCCGATATCAGTTAAGGGATGTTTCAAAAGGCCTAGTATGGGTTCCAGCGGACAGGTACACACATCGGCTCCGGCTTCCGCACAACGTACTATGTGCAGGGAATTACGTATGGAAGCAGCAAGGATTTGTGTTTCAAAACCCTGTATGGCATATATATTAGCAATTTGTTCGATCAGTTCAACTCCGTCCCAACTGCTATCGTCTATTCGACCGATAAATGGGGAAACGTATCTGCAACCCACTTTAGCTGCCAGAATTGCCTGTCCTGCTGAGAAAACCAATGTGCAGTTTGTTGCTATATTATGATCGGAAAACCATTTCAAAGCCTTAACTCCTTCCCTGATCATAGGCACTTTAACCACAATATTCGGGTTAATGGCCGCGAGTTTTTTCCCTTCAGCGATAATTCCGTCAAAATCTGTTGAAATCACTTCAGCACTCACATCGCCTTTAACCAGGTCTGATATGGCTTTATAATGTTTTGCAATGTTTTCTTCACCCCGAATCCCTTCTTTCGCCATCAGTGAGGGATTGGTGGTGACCCCATCCAGAATGCCTAAGTCATTGGCTTCCCGGATCTGGTCCAGATTCG
>DATCAO010000015.1:0-2219 GCA_036512575.1 Puia sp. | reverse complement strand
AAAAAACATATTGTTTCTTTTCTGCCTCGCCCTGTTCACTTTCCCCGTTTTCGCCCAAGAAACATATAGTAACGATAAAAACGCAGCCAAGAAGCAGCGGATAAACCAGATGATGAAAATGGAAGAAGAGGGCGACCTTATCTTCAATCATTATGGTTTATTTGGTATTAAACTGTCCACCAATGGATACGGGTTTTTTTACGAACATGGAAAATTCATCACCAATCAGAAAAGCCGGACCCTGACTTTTGAATTCAATGAAATCAAAGATCCCAAGGATCATAAAGTGGCCGTTTCGCCTTCTTATGATGGATATTCTTATAACTATGTAGCCATCGGCCGTCTAAATAATTTTTACGAACTCAAGGCGTCCATCGGGCAACAGATCCTGTTGGGAGGAAAAGGGAATAAGAACGGGGTGGCCGTCACCTACCTGTACAGCGGCGGAATTTCACTGGGCATGCTGAAACAATATGTGATGAACGTATCCCGGGATCCCATAAACGGCAACCAATTTGAATTTAAGAGCACCTATCCCGTCATTTTCGATAGCGCGTATTATGTTGACAATTCCCTCGGACTTGGCGGAGGATGGAACCATCTGCAGTTCTCGCCCGGACTGAATGCCAAACTGGCCATGCGCTTTGATTACGGACGATTCAATCAGAATATCACCGCTTTTGAAACAGGTGTAACAGCTGAATACTACTTCAGCGAAATGCCGCTGATGGCTTATGTACCACCGAAACACCTGTTTTTCAATGCCTATATAGCAATTATGTTTGGCAAGCGAAAGTGATTATTTTTGCATCATGATTCAGGAACTCCCCTTGGTTTCTCCCCCGGATGTTACCGAAAACAGGATAAAAAAGCCGGATTGGCTGCGCGTCAAACTCCCCATCGGAGAGAATTTCAAGCAGGTCAGGAACCTGGTTGACCAACATAAACTTCATACGATTTGCGAAAGTGGAAACTGCCCGAATATGGGCGAGTGCTGGGGTGCCGGCACGGCCACCTTCATGATCCTGGGCAATATCTGTACAAGAAGCTGCGGCTTCTGTGCTGTAGCCACCGGCAAGCCGCTTCCGGTTGACTGGGATGAACCTCAGCGCGTAGCCGAAGCCATTTTCCTGATGAAGGTAAAGCATGCCGTGATCACTTCGGTTGACCGGGATGAAATCAAAGACGGAGGCAGTATCATCTGGCAGAATACGATTCGGGCTGTAAAATCATTAAATCCGGATACCACGCTGGAAACCCTGATACCGGATTTTAAAGGTGAGACTGAAAATATTCAGCGGATCGTTGATGTCGCTCCCGAAGTGGTATCCCATAATATTGAAACAGTGGAAAGGCTTACCCGCCAGGTGCGCATCCAGGCCAGGTACTGGAGAAGTATGCAGACCCTGCAAATTCTGAAGAAAGGCGGGATGCGTACGAAAAGCGGCATCATGCTTGGTCTCGGGGAACAAAAGGAGGAAGTGGTTCAAACGATGAAGGAACTGGCTAACAGCGGAGTGGATGTCGTAACAATCGGCCAATACCTGCAGCCAACCAAAAAACACCTGCCAGTAGTTCGTTTTGTTCACCCGGATGAATTTGCCGAATACCGGGAAATAGGGTATGGGTTGGGGTTAGATTATGTAGAAAGCGGTCCGCTCGTCCGTTCTTCCTATCACAGCGAAAAGCATGTTTTTGAAGGATACGGAAGAAAGATCTGGATGCAGGAAAAAGAAAAAGCAAAAAGTAAAAACTAGGAATACCTTCTTTTTTAATATAAATAAACCCTGGAACTCATGTGAATTCCAGGGTTTTGTATTTATTGAGCAAAAGGCCCAAGGCTTAAAGCTGAAGGCATAGTGCGTCTTTTCGAATTCCGAATTCTTCCGCAAACTGTCAACCGTCAACCGTCAACTGTCAACCATCAACTAAGGATGCGGAGGTGCGGGAGGTGGTGTTGGTGCTGGTAGTCCTCCTGGCGGTACCGGAGGCATCGGAGGCTGGCCATGCATACCCGGAGCGCAGGCTGCCAGTAAACTGATACACAGTACGGCGAAAATGATTTTTTTCATAATTCGTGATTAATTAAGTGATTCTCAAGATTGATTGGATCTTGTTCTCGCTGTATATGTTGAAAAATCATGCCATCGACACCCAACGAGTCCCGAACCGGAGGTCCCGTTTGTCACCCCGGCTGGGATTTATTAAAAATCTTTTTT
>DATCAO010000014.1:0-2857 GCA_036512575.1 Puia sp. | reverse complement strand
AGCGGAATTCTAAAATTTATGTATTGGTTCGGTATTTTGCTGGTCGGAATGTGGATCCTGACGCCATCATGCAAAGACGGTCCGAAGGCACCCGTCGAAACCGTCAAGGCTAAGGAAGTCTGGACCTGTTCCATGCATCCTGAAGTGATTCGGGATGGGCCGGGGTCCTGCCCGATATGCGGAATGGACCTGATCAAAAAGCAGGAAAAAGCCGCCGCCGTCAAAGTCATTGCATTGGATGATCTTCTGCAGCCGACGGATCAATTTGTTGTTTCCGCTATTCCGGTTACCAATCTTCAAAACCGGAAGGTTCCAATAGCCGTAAAGGTATTGGGATCAGTCACCTACGACACCAGGTTTATCAATATGATTTCTGCCAGGGTTTCCGGAAGAATTGAAAAACTATATGTACACTACCGATACCAGCATATTCGAAAAGGAGAGCGGATTATGGACATTTACAGCCCGGAATTGATGACCACCCAGCAGGAACTTTTATTTCTCATCAAAAACGATTCGCAAAATGAGGGCCTGATCCGGGCATCTAAACAAAAATTGCTGCTATTGGGAATGAGTGAGGATCAACTAAACCAAGTGATTTCGACCAACAAACCGTCAACGACCATTGCGATTTACAGCAATTATAGTGGTCATCTTCACGAAGCAGGCAATAGCATGCCCGTTAGTAATTTTAGTCAGGAAAAAAACAATTCCTCGTTATCAATGGACGAATTGCCTGTTAAAGAAGGTATGTATGTCGAGAAGGGGCAAAATATATTTCAACTATTCAACACGGACAATATCTGGGTGATCCTGAATATTTTTCCGGAATCTCAGGGAATCATTAAAGTCGGAAATCGGGTTACAATCATACCGGAAGCAAATCCCACTATGATCTTGAATGGAAAAATAGATTTTATCGAGCCTGTCTACCGGCCGGAAAACAAAACCCTGACCGCCAGGGTTTATTTAAAAAATTCGATGGGCATGATCCCGATCGGAAGCCAGGTGCGTGCGCAGATATTTACAGGAAAGGAACTGACCAGCTGGCTCCCAAATGATGCGGTCCTTTCCCTGGGAATGGATAAAGTTGTTTTCCTGAAATCGAACGGGGGCTTTCACGCCCACAAAGTGATAACCGGTCTCCGTGAGAAAGGTCAGGTTCAGATCGTTTCCGGCTTAAAAGAAACGGATTCTGTTGCGGCCAACGCCCAGTACCTGGCAGACAGTGAAAGTTTCATTAAAATAAAACAATAACCATGAATTATATCCTGGCCATTGCCATGTTATTAGTCTTGGGTTCCTGTAAAACGAAAAATAAGGAAACTGTTCAGGTAACTGATATTTATTACACATGCTCCATGCATCCCCAGATCAATGAGGATAAACCCGGTAAATGTCCGATTTGCGGAATGACTTTAATTTCCGTTAAAAAGATCCCGGGACAGTCCGTCAATACCATCACGCTGAGCGATCAACAGGTGCAGTTGGGAAATATCCAGGTGGACACCATGGGTATGGGTAAGATGAGTAACCCCATTGTATTAAACGCCACGCTGGCTGTTGATGAAACGAAAAGTACAGCGGTCAGCAGCCGGATGGCTGGCCGGATAGATAAATTCTATTTCAAAAATGCAGGCGATTATATCAAAAAAGGCGACAAGCTCTATGATCTGTACAGTGAAGCACTGAATAACGCCAAGCAGGAATATATCCTTGCCCTTGAAAAAGAAAAGGTTCTTGACCAATCCATCATCGATTTTAAACAACTAGTCGAAAGTGCAAAAAACAAATTATCATTATGGGGCATGACTCCGGACCAGATTGCGCTATTGGCTAAATCAAAACAGGCATCCCCGCTAACAACTTTTTACAGTCCTGCCAGTGGAACCGTTACATCATTTGAAAGCCATGAAGGAGAATATATATCCGAAGGTGGCACGATACTGCGTTTATCCGATTTATCGCAACTTTGGGCAGAAGCCCAGGTGTACTCATCCCAACTGTCTGGCATAGATGCCAAAGGAAAAGTTTTGGTTCAAATGCCTGAGCTGGGAATGGAAACTACAGGAAATATTGAACTGGTCAATCCTGAAATCAATCCGGACACCCGGATTAACCTGGTTCGTGTTGCCATTTCAAATAAAACTGGAGCACTCAAACCCGGCATGCCAGCATACGTGACGATTAATAACCGGGAAAATAAAGCCCTGACACTACCTGCTGAAGCGATCATTCGCAATGAGAAAAATTCGATTGTATGGCTGCAAACCGGAAAAAATACGTACAAATCGGTATGGGTTGAAACCGGGAAGGAAGGCAATGACCAGATTGAGATTTTTAAAGGACTTCAAGTAGGCGATATCGTTGTCGTCAGCGGAGCCTATCTGCTCAACAGTGAGTTTATTTTTAAAAAAGGCACAAGGCCAGACCACAAAATGAGATAATGTAGTACGGCTTCATAAAAAAAAAGCAGGAAGGAAAATATTCCTTCCTGCACGGCTTTGTTAATGATCCTTAGTTCCGATTGTTTCCTGCGCCCTGCAACTCTTTCTGATTCCCCTCATTTTTCATCGAGCCCGATTTTTCGGCATATTTTTCAGAAGCCCTGTTTGCATGTTCTTTGGCTTTCTGATGATGGCCGTGTGCTGCCTGAGCGTGATTGGCCGCTTTCTCATGATTTCCTTCGGACGCGTGCTTTGCTGCTGATCTGTGATGCTTAGCGGCTTCTTCATGGTGAAGAGCGGCCTGTTCATGGTTTTTTTGTGGCATAAATGTTTATTTTGAAACAGTACTCAAAATTTCATGCCGGAAATTATTTTCTTCCTGAGCAACATTTCCCTGACTCCGGGATATT
>DATCAO010000013.1:0-3898 GCA_036512575.1 Puia sp. | reverse complement strand
CCTCCTTATATCAGCCGGCTGGACACGCTGATCAATGATCCATCCGTTACTACAAAAGCAGACTCCGTATTGGAAATCCTGCTGACGGCGGAATATCTTTTTTATGCCGACAAAGTCTGGAACGGCCTACCCGAAAGCCAGACCACAAAATTGCAATGGTATATTCCCCGGAAAAAACTTAACCTTCCCTACCTGACCGATTCACTGATTAGAGACAGTGCAGCACCGCTGTTTTCAGACAATTACAGTTTCCACCAATATAATTTGTTGAAATCCGCATTGAAAAAATACCGGCAACTGGAAACGACAGCATCCTGGAAACCGATAACGACCAAATCCGTTTTCAAATTAAACGATCATTCGCCGGATATATCAAGTCTGCGCAAACGACTTTTTGAATTGGGTGATCTGAGAGAGGATTCCGGATCTGAATTATTTGATGACAGTTTACAGCGTGCAGTAAAATCTTTTCAATATCGTTATGGCATGGAACAGGATGGCGTAGCGGGCGTTGCTTTTTTACGTTACATCAATACGCCCCTGCAGGAAACCATTCGCAAAATCATCATCAATATGGAGCGCGCCCGCTGGGTTCCCCTGGATCTAAAACGCCACTACCTGATCATTAATATTCCTTCCTTCACGCTCTATGCATACGATGCCGACACGATCCATTTTTCCATGAATGTGGTGGTGGGCAAAGACGTGCACAAGACCGTTTTGTTTTCCGGCGATATCAAATATATCGTCTTCAGTCCTTACTGGGACATCCCGCCTTCCATCCTGAAGAATGAAATCCTGCCCGGCATCCGGCGTGATCCGAATTATCTGAAGCGGAACAATATGGAATGGGTCGGAAACCGGGTAAGGCAAAAACCCGGGCCGAAGAATTCCCTGGGACTGGTTAAATTTTTATTCCCCAACTCCTATAATATTTATCTGCACGATACGCCTGCAAAAAGTCTTTTTGAAAAGTCCGCGCGGGCTTTCAGTCATGGTTGCATCCGTTTGGGTGAACCGGAAAAATTAGCTGATTACCTGCTGAAAGATGATCCGAACTGGACGCCGGAAAAAATCAAAACGGCCATGCATGCGGGCATGGAGAAATATGTGACCTTAAAAAATCCGGTGCCGGTGTATATCGGTTATTTAACGGCGTTTGTGGACAATCAGGGAAGAATCAATATCCGGGATGATGTGTACAAACGCGACGGCGCGCTGGAAAAAACGATTATGAAATAATTTCCGCGTTTAACGCCTAAGGCATAACGCTTAAAGCGTAAGGCTTAACCCAAAAAATCCGTCAACCGTCATCCCTCTATTCCAGTCCGAATAACTTCAGATTCAGATTCTGCAGGGTCTGATTCCTGAATGAAGAAGGGATCAGCACCGATACATTATGTTTGCTTCCCCCGTAACTCACCATGCGGACCGGGATATTGGAAAGTCCCTCGAATAATTTATTCAGTACATCCTTTGTTTCTGCAATTTCATTACCTACAATGGAAACGATGGTCTGGTTCGTTTCCACTTCTGTTGTACCGAAGGGTTCCAGCTCCCGCAGGATTTGTTTAAGCTGGCTGCCATTATCGATGGTAACCGATACCGCCACTTCTGAAGTAGTGACCATATCGATGGGTGTTTTATATTTCTCGAATACCTCAAAAATTTTACGGAGGAATCCATAGGCCAGTAACATGCGGCTGCTTTTGATATTTATCGCTATGATGCCGTCTTTGGCCGCAATGGCTTTGACCCCTTTTTTGCTGGTGGTTTTTTGAATTACGGTACCCGGTGCACCAGGTGCCATGGTATTGAGCAGCCTGACCGGCACATTCTGTTGTTGCGTAGGCCAGATGCAGGTTGGATGCAGAATTTTTGCACCGAAATAAGCAAGCTCGGCCGCTTCATCAAAACTCAGCTGTTCTACAGGAACGGTTTTCTTCACGATGCGCGGATCGTTATTGTGCATTCCGTCGATATCGGTCCATATCTCGCAAACGGAGGCCTGGACGGCAGCAGCCACGAGAGACGCGGTATAGTCGCTCCCTCCCCTTTTCAGGTTGTCCACTTCTCCTTTTGCATTCCGGCAAATATATCCCTGGGTAATAAAAAGTTTCTGATCCGGATACTTCAACAGCAGCTCATTGAGGCGGCTGCGAATCAGGTCGAGCTGTGGTTCGTCTTCTGTATCTATACGCATGAACTCCAGGGCCGGCAGCAAAACATGGGATATGCCTTTTTCTTCAAGGTAAACACTGAACAATTTGGTGGAGAGCAGTTCGCCCTGCGCCAGGATATCTTTATTCAGGGCTTCACTAAATGAAATTCGCAGAATGATACTCAGGAATTCGAAGTGTTCATGAATGATCGCAAAAGCCTGTTCCCGGGCCTTCTCTGTTTCCAGCAGCTGTTCGATAAACTCATGATAGTGGATACTGAGTTTACTGATTTGTTCGCCTGCTTTTTCCCTTTCGAAACGGGCTGCAGACTGACCGATTTCGACCAGTGCATTGGTTGTACCGCTCAGGGCACTCAATACCACGATCTTCTTCTCCGGGTCTGCGGTAATCAATTTGGCCACTTCATGCATACGCTCCGGTTTGCCTACCGACGTGCCCCCGAATTTCATAACTTTCATGCGATCCTTTTTTGCGACCGCAAATATACAAATGAAAACGCCACCGCGGATTTTAAAACCGGGTGGCGTCTAATATTCTTGTTGGATTATCTCTTTACAATCTTCTGGTTATACAGTTTGTTATTCAGCATTACCTGGATCACATAAATTCCTTTTGGCAAATATCCCAGCTGGTCGACCAGTACGCTGTTGCTTCCGTTGGAAACGTTGAACGATCTGATCATCAGTTGTTTTCCTGTATTGTCAATCAGTCGAATCATACCTGTCGCCGGCTTTGTGGCATAAATGCTCAGCGTTGTATAATCGTTTAACGGATTCGGAAATACAGAGAGTACATTTTCGGATTGCTCCAGTTTAATCGCAATGACTTTACTGTACGAGAATTTACCATCTTTATCCACGATCCTCAGGCGATAAAACACGATATCGCTGTTAATATTAAAAAGTTGATCGTTGACATTGTAACTATGTACAGGGATAAGTGATTCATCAGCATTCACCCGTTCAACTCCAAGAAAACTGATCGCATCTGTACTTCTCTCTACTTCAAAATAGTCTGCATTTAATTCGTTTGTAGTTGACCAGGATACTTTGACGTTGTTATCTGAAATATAACTGGCTGTAAAATTCAAAAGGGTTACCGGAAGTATCATTACCTGACAGATCTGCATTTTCGGAGGTAACTGGGCAAAAGGGAATGTCTGGGTCAGTACGCCTGGAAATCCGTCCGCAGCACCAAAACTATTTGTACCTGATGTACCGGTACTGATCCCTGTACTTCCCTGAGTAACTGTGGAAGCCACATTAAGGGCACTATTGGAAAAGATCACTCCACCTCCACCCCCGCCACCAGGACCGTGTTGGGTCGCGCCCAGACTTAACGGATTATTACTTCCCCCATCTCCACCATTTGCCCTAGCTGTAATTCCGGCCTGGCCGCTATTGGCATAAATCAATATACTTCCACCAGCACCGCCACCACCTGATCCATCTATAGTGACCGTACTGTTACCTGTGTTTCCGTTCGCGACAACATTTCCAGTACCTATAATTGTTGTTGAATTAATGATAACCATTCCGCCTCCGGTTGCTCCACCACTCGCAGCTCCACCACCGGGTATACCCGTTGCATCATTGCTGGTACCGGCTCCTCCGCCCCCACCCATGATCAGTCTGCTGGGACTATAATAAGTTGTTACAGGATAGATCGGTCCCGCACCATAAGTTTGTAATGGTGTACCACCATGCCCGCCACTT
>DATCAO010000012.1:0-4746 GCA_036512575.1 Puia sp. | reverse complement strand
GGCAAAAAAGCCAATATCCCGGGATTCAGAAAGGGCATGGTACCAACCAGTCTCATCAAAAAGATGTACGGTAATTCCGTTTTCACAGATGAAGTTCTGAAAACTGTTGAGAAGAAACTAACGGATTATATGAGCACGGAGCAATTGGAAATTTTTGCCCAGCCCCTTCCACTTCCTGAGAACGACGCCAGTCAGATCAACATGACCCAACCGCAGGATTATTCCTTTGCTTTTGAGGTGGGCCTGAAACCGGCTTTTCAGTTACCTGATCTGTCTTCGCTTAAGCCTACCCGTTACCAAATCGTTATCAGCGATGATATGCTGAATGAAGAAATTGAAAGGCTTCAGCAGAAAAATGGAAACATGACCGAACCGGAGATCGTGTCCGGCGATGAAAATGTGTTAAATGTAAATTTCCAGGAATGTAATGCCCAGGGAAATTTAACGGAAGGCAGCCAACCCAAAGATAATTCTCTGCTCGTAAAATATTTTGCCCCGGCTTTCCGTACCCAACTCCTGGAAAAAAAAGCAGGTGATGCGGTCATCATACAATTGCTGACGGCTTTCGAAGAAAAGGAAAGAGCCTGGATCCTGCAGGATCTTGGTCTGAATAAAGAAAGCGCCACGGATGCAGAAAAATATTTTAAAATGTCAATCACCAAAGTGGGTCTTCTTGAAAAAGCAGCACTGGATGACAATTTCTATAAGAAAGTGTATCCGGCCCGTCAGATTGAATCGGAAAATGCATTTCGTGAAGCTGTCAGGCAGGATATGTCGGACCAGTGGAAGGCACAAACCAGCAACAACCTGCAACATGCGCTGTATCATGAACTGCTCGATAAAACGGAAATTACATTTCCGGAATCATTCCTGAAACGCTGGTTGCTGAATGGCGGCGAAAAGCCGAAAACTCCGGATGAAGTGGAAAAAGAATTTCCGGCTTTCTCCGATGCGCTTAAATGGAATCTGATCACTGACAAAATAGTCACTGAACATAAGATTGAAGTAACTCCGGAAGATATTCGGGAAGCTGCCAGGAAACAATTGTTCTCCTATTTGGGCGGATTGCCGCAGGGCGACGAACAGCCCTGGGTGGAAGACTACGTAAATAAAATGATGCAGGACAGAAGATTTGTTGAAGAAACCTATCAAAATCAGCGTACGAATAAAATGCTGAATTGGGTGGAAACCCAGGTGAAGCCTGTTGATCAGGCCATCACGGCAGATGCGTTTAATAAGCTGAATGAAGAACACAAACATCATCACCACGAATAGGTCATGAAAAATCCTGCTTTAAGCAGGATTTTTCATGATTACTGCAACTCTGTCATGTTTTTGGAAGTTTAAAAGTTTGGACGGAGATTTGAAAGGTAAACTCCTATTCTGCCAATCCATCCTCAAGAAAAAATAATTCTATTATGCGTCATGGTTCCGAATTCGAAAAATATGCCGTTAAGCATCTAGGCCTGTCCAGCAATACTTTAAATAGTTATGAGAAATACCTTGTAACGGGACTCACACCGAATATCATTGAGGAGCGCCCTATGAATGTAGCCGTCATGGACGTTTACAGTCGCCTGATGATGGACCGCATTATCTTCCTGGGTTATCCCATCAATGATGAAGTGGCCAATATTATCACTGCCCAGCTGCTTTTCCTGGACAGCACAGACCGCCACAGGGATATTCAAATGTACATCAACAGTCCCGGCGGTTCCGTATACTCCGGTCTCGGTGTTTACGACACCATGCAATATGTAACGCCGGATGTCGCCACCATTTGTATCGGCATGGCAGCGTCCATGGGTGCGACGCTGATGTGTGCGGGCACCAAGGGTAAAAGAACAGCCCTTAAACACAGCCGTGTGATGATGCATCAGCCGAGCGGAAGCATCGGCGGACAGGCCAGTGATATTGAGATCACTGTTAATGAAATCCGCAAACTAAAAAAAGAACTCTACGATATTTATGCATTCCATACGGGTAAAACGGTCAAACAGATTGAGAAGGATTCAGACCGAGATTACTGGCTCACTGCCGTAGAAGCAAAAGAATACGGACTGGTGGATGAAGTGCTCGTAATCAATCCCCGTAAAGAGAAAAAAGACTAAATAAATAAGTACAAACGAATACCATGAAATATTCCAAATACCCTGTACAGCCTGTTCGCCTGGATGATGAACCGTCTGAAGAGAAAGAAGACAAGCCACAAACGGATCCGGGCATGCTGATGAAAAAGCTTGAAAAATATTTTTTTGAAACCCGTACTATTCAGCTTTGGGGACCAGTGGACGACCGCTCTGCCAAGGATATCATTAATAAATTTTTTCTGTTGGATGCGGATAAACCCGGAACAGAAATCCGTTTCCTGATCAACAGCCCGGGAGGGATGGTTACCAGCGGCATGGCCATATATGATGTGATGAAAATGCTTAAAAGTCCGGTGAGTACGGTTTGCATCGGTCTGGCTGCTTCTATGGGCTCCATACTGCTCTCCGGTGGAACAAAAGGAAGACGATTTATTTATCCTCATGGTGAGGTGATGATCCATCAGCCCAGCCTCGGCGGATACATCCAGGGTGTTAGCGTGGATCTGGAGATCCAGGCCAAACAAACAAAGAGAGTCAAGGAAATTGCTGCAAAAATACTGGCCGAAAACTGCGGGAAGAAATTTGACCAGATTATGAAAGATTTCGACCGTGATTACTGGATGGATGCGAAAGAGTCTGTGGAATATGGCATCGCAGACCAGATCAGTGCTGAGATTTAAGCTGAATGCTAAACGCCAATCGCAGGACGCAATTCGTAGCAAAACAGATGGCCTCTTTTCGATCAATCAATCCGGGATTTCAATATAGCAGTATACTTGACGGCAGGTTCAGGCGTTAAGCGTTGAGTGTTAGGCCTTAAGCCTCCAAGTTGGATTTAGCGCATAAGTTGATTAATTTTGCATTTATTTCTGAAAGATGGCAAAAAATACCCTTCATTGTTCTTTTTGCGGCCGGAGCCGGGATGAGGTGAAGATCCTCATCGCAGGGCAGGAAGGTCATATTTGTGAAAACTGTGTTGAGCATGCACAGGAAATCATCCAGCAGGAACTTATCGTACGTGACGATGCATCACCTTCTTCACAGTTCAAATTAACGGTTAAGAAGCCTGTCGAAATCAAACGTTTTCTGGATGAATATGTAATCGGTCAGGACGATGCCAAAAAAGTGCTGGCCGTGGCTGTATACAATCATTATAAGAGGTTACAACAGAAAGTAACCGAGAATGATGTTGAAATTGAAAAGAGCAACATCATCATGGTGGGTGAGACCGGAACCGGAAAAACGTTGCTGGCCAAAACCATTGCTAAACTGCTGAATGTTCCGTTTGCCATTGTGGACGCCACGGTATTTACGGAAGCCGGATATGTGGGTGAAGACGTGGAAAGCATTCTTACAAGGCTTTTGCAGGTTTGCAACTATGATGTAGTCAGTGCAGAAAGAGGAATTGTTTATATAGATGAGATCGATAAGATTGCACGAAAAGGAGACAATCCTTCCATTACCCGCGACGTAAGCGGAGAGGGCGTTCAGCAGGGGTTGCTTAAGCTGCTGGAAGGTACCGATGTTCTCGTTCCGCCCCAGGGTGGCCGAAAACACCCGGAACAAAAACTCATCAAGATCAATACGCAGAATATTTTATTCATCTGCGGGGGCGCATTTGACGGCGTGGATAAAATCATAGCCCGCAGGATCAATACCAATGCGATCGGATTCAACGTAAATAAAGAACAGCAGGAATTTACACGGAAGAATTTATTACAGCATGTAAATGCGCCAGACCTCAAGTCGTTTGGGCTGATTCCTGAACTGCTGGGTCGTTTACCCGTCGTTACACATCTCAATCCTTTAGACAGCGTTACACTCCGTTCGATCCTCACAGAACCCAAGAATTCGCTGATCAGACAGTATAAAAGATTATTTGAACTGGAGGGAATCCAGCTGAGCATTGAGGATGACGTCCTGGATTTCATGGTAACTAAGGCGGTTGAATATAAACTGGGCGCGCGCGGACTCCGCAGTATTTGTGAAAGTATTCTTACAGATGCTATGTTTGAACTTCCTTCCTCAAAAGAAAATAAATTTCATCTGAATCTTGAATATGCCCGAAAGAAATTTGACACCAGTAAGATGAGCCTGCTGAAAGTCGCCTAACGTTTAACGCCTAACGCCAGAGATAAAAATTCCAACCTTTTTATTATGAAAGAATTGCTCGATAAATTAAAAGCGGAAGGATTGACTGAAGCGCAGGCCATTAAAGCTGTAGAAATCATGAAAAATTTTGCCAAATCCAAATTCCCGCTTTTCGGAGGCGCGATAGACAAATTGTTTGACAAATACAGCAAACCGCAGGAAGAAGACTTTATGCCCTGATAAGCCTGACGCGAAACGCTTAAGGCCTAAGGCTTTCGTAATTTGCTTCTCTCAAAAATCCTATCAACCGTCAACCGTCAACCGTCAACCGTCAACCATTAAGAACCTCCCTCGCAATAACAATTTTCTGAATTTCTGAAGTGCCCTCTCCGATTGTGCACAGCTTGCTGTCCCGGTAAAATTTTTCGACTGGAAAATCTTTGGTATAACCATAACCGCCGAATACCTGTACAGCCTCAGTAGCTGTTTTTACCGCAATTTCACTGGAATAATATTTGGCCATGGCTGATTCTTTTGTTACAGGCAACCCCTTATTTTTACGGTC
>DATCAO010000011.1:0-5639 GCA_036512575.1 Puia sp. | reverse complement strand
GGAACTCGGCGGAACTGAACACCGCATGTTGCCTGACATGATTGAAATTGGCTCATTTATCGGTATGGCTGCCATGACTCAGAGCGAACTGCTGATCAAAGACGCCTGCGTCAATGCGCTGGGACAGATACCGGACAAATTCCGTTTGCTGGGGATCCAGCTTGAAATCAGGGGCGATGATATATTTGTTCCCAGCCAGGATGTTTATGAAATTCAAACCTATCTGGATGGCTCCGTCCTTACTTTATATGATCATCCCTGGCCCGGTCTTACCCCCGACCTGCTGAGTGTGTTGCTTGTGGTAGCCACCCAGGCAAAGGGGAGTGTACTCATTCATCAGAAAATGTTTGAAAGCCGGTTATTTTTTGTAGACAAATTGCTTGATATGGGCGCGCAGATTATCCTTTGCGATCCCCATCGCGCGGCTGTAATAGGTCTGGGCAGGTTGCATACCTTGCGTGGCATCACCATGAGCAGCCCTGATATACGGGCCGGAGTTTCCTTACTGATTGCAGCAATGAGTGCCGAGGGGAAAAGCATTATCCAAAATATTGATCAGATCGACCGCGGCTACCAGTATATCGATAAGCGACTCAACCAACTGGGTGCTTCAATAAAAAGAATTTAATATTTTCTGATGCTGATTATTATTACGGCCCCTTCGGGTGCCGGGAAAACATCAATCACCCGTTATCTGCTTCGGCATTTTCCACAGCTGGCTTTTTCAGTTTCTGCTGCCACGCGAAGCCAGCGACCAGATGAATTGAATGGCGTTGATTATTATTTTTTAACATTGGAGGAATTTCAGCATAAAATTCAAAACCAGGAATTCGTTGAATGGGAAATGGTGTACGAAGGCAGATATTATGGCACATTAAAAGCTGAACTGAAAAGAATAAGGGATCTGAACAAAATACCGATCCTTGATATTGATGTAAAAGGAGCTATTCACGTACAGGAACAATACCCTGAACAGAGTCTGTCCATTTTTGTTCAGCCGCCCTCAATTGAAGAATTAAAAAGAAGACTTGAATTCCGGGCCACTGAATCAGCAGAAGCCCTGCAGGACAGACTCAATAAAGCTGCTTACGAGATTTCTTTCCGCCACCACTTTAATAAAATCATTACGAACGACAATCTGCAGAGAGCATGCGAAGAGGCGCGACTGATAATTGCAGACTTCCTTAACAGGCACGGATTCCAGACCTGAAGCGGGTAATTTTCACTTTTTTCCAACTATATTCGTATTTGCATGATCAATACCAATACACTGATCTGGATCATCATCGCCTGGCTGATGATCATTTTTTTCGCCGGCATCGAGATCGCGTTTGCCAACGCGAACAGGCTTACCATTGAGATCAAAAAAAAGCAGGGTTTGCATCGCAGCATCCTCTTGTCAGGCTTTCTCGACAACCCCAGCCGGTTTATCAGCGCCCTTTTGATTGGATTTGACCTTTTCCTGGTCATATTCGGATTACTCGTAGGCGAAACCCTTTCGCCTTTTTGGGAATGGATTATCCGGAAAACCGTTGTGCCACAGGCCTGGGTGGATGTTTTGCGACTCATGTTTGAAACCTTCACCTCCACATTATTTATCCTGTTTTTTGGGGAGTTGATCCCAAAAGCATTTTTCAGGGCAAAAAGTGACAGCATGCTCGATTTTTTCGCCCCGGTCAGCAAATTCTTTTATAACCTGTTCTATCCGGTCTCCGTATTTTTTACGGGCATTTCAGAATGGATCCTGAAATATGTTTTTAACGTACGTATTGATGAAGGCAAAGATCTTTTTGCCAAAGCAGACCTGAGTAATTTTTTTCAACAAACGGGTGAAACCGACGAACCGCAGGCGGAATTAAATACCGAACTTTTTGAGGCTGCGCTTTCACTTCCAAAAGTAAAAGTCAGGGAGTGCCTGATTCCACGCAAGGAAATAGAGGGCGTAGATATTCGTTTAACTATTGAGGATGTCCGGAAGAAATTTATGGGCAGCAAACTGAGTAAACTCGTGGTGTATGAGGGAAATATCGACCATGTCCTGGGATATATCCACCAACTGGATCTCTTCAAAGCACCCAAAACGATTCGTAGTATTCTCCTGCCCATTCCCGCAGTTCCGGAAAGTATGAGTGCCATGGATCTGATCAGCAAATTCAGCCGGGAAAGAAAAAGTATTGCATGGGTAGTGGATGAATTTGGCGGAACAGCCGGTATCGTAACCATGGAAGACCTCCTGGAAGAAATATTTGGAGAAATACGGGATGAATATGATACTGAGGAATTTGAAGAAAAGAGATTATCGAACGAAGAGTTTATTTTTGCCGGAAGGCTTGAGCTGGATTACCTCAATGAAAAATACGATCTGGAGTTTCCCGAAAGTGAATCTGAAACCCTTTCCGGCTTTATCATAAACCGCCACGAAGCCATTCCCCGCCTGAAAGAACATATTATTATTGACGATTATGAATTCGAAATCCTCGGTGTCAGTGATACGAGGATCGAGATGGTAAAAGTGAAACTCCTTAAATAGGCTGAAAGCTTAAGGCTTAACGCTTAAGGCTACTCGGGAACAACCAACTTTTAAAATGCTTTAAGCTTTGAGCTTTTTGCCTTAAGCTTTAGGAGGTAAGTTCAATTCAAATTACCTTTGCGACGCCTGTATAAATGGCAACTCAGTGAATTATGGCTTTGAATTTCTTTAAGAGAACACCCGGTCAGGCAGAAATGTCGTTTATTGAACATCTGGAAGCTTTAAGGTGGCATATTGTCCGGTCTGTTTTGGCGATAGTCGTACTGGCCGTTTTCGCATTTATAAAGATCAACTGGATTTTCGAACATGTGATCATGGGTCCTTTGCAAAAGGATTTTGCGTCGGTTGTTGGACTCTGCCGACTAAGCCATTTTTTGGGTGTCGGAGATACCCTTTGTTTGCCGGCAGCCAACGTGCAGTTGCAGACTACAGCTTTCGGATCCCAGTTTATTTCCAGCATCACCATTGCTTTTGTTTGCGGATTCATTATTGCTTTTCCTTATGTATTCTGGGAATTCTGGCGTTTTGTTAAACCAGCCCTTTCGCCTAAAGAAATAAAGAGCACCCGCGGGTCTATATTTTTTGTAACCTTTTTTTTCATGCTGGGCATTTCATTCGGATATTATCTGCTGGCGCCTTTTACTTTCAGTTTCCTTTCCAATTATAAACTGGGCATCAGCGGTATGCTGATTGCGCGACCAACCCTGGATGATTATCTGGATAACCTCCTGGATATCCTGATTGGTTCCGGTATTGCCTTTCAACTTCCCCTGATCAGTTACGTGCTCACGCATATCGGACTGATTACCCCGAATTTTCTCAGAACTTACCGGAAATATGCCTATGTGGCCATTCTTTTTGTGGCAGCAGTCATTACACCTTCACCCGATTGGATGAGCCAAACCATTGTCGCGTTACCTCTTATTTTATTGTACGAAATCAGTATCCGTATTTCAGTTAGGGTGGAAAAAAATCTGAAGAAACGGGATGCTGAATTTTAGATTAAGCCTTGAGGGCTTAATCTAAAATTCAAGTGTGGGAATATTTAACAAGTATGGGAGTATGGGAGTATGGAGTATGAGAGAATTAACAGGATAAGTTTTCCCTTTACTATATGACTTGTCAACGCCCGCCAGATCACCAAAAATGAGATGGTTCTTTGAGAATAGTGAAGGAACCCGGCAAAACTTGTGATAAGTGTTAGTTTCTCCGCATTGGGTCCGCATTGGTTCCCCATTGGGTCCTCTTTGGGTCCCAGAAATCCGGAAAGGCAAAGAGGTAGCAATGAGGTGTCAAAGGGGTGTCAAAGGGGAGAATACTCTCACACTTTGCTCTGGTCTATCGCTTTTGAAAGTAATGCAAAGATCTGATCAACGCCTCCCTCTCCGGGCACATAGGCCACTTTATTGAGTTTTTTGTAATGATCAGCCACCGCGGCCGTTTTTCTTTCGTATTCTTCAATACGGGAATCGATAACTGCTTCATTTACATCATCCGTACGGCCGGAGGTAAGTCCCCGGTTGAGCAGCCTTTTGATGAGTTCCGATTTTGAAACCTGAAGAGCCAAAACAATATGGATTGCCGTACCCTTTTCAGCCAGAAGTGAGTCCAGGGCATTTGCCTGTGCATTGGTACGCGGAAATCCATCAAATAGAAACCCGTTAACATCAGGGTTTTGTTCCAGGGCTGTGCGAATCATGCCAATAACTACTGCGTCCGGTACCAGTTGGCCCTGGTCCATCAGGCTTTTAGCCTCCAGACCCAGGGAGGTTCCATTTTTGATCTCATTACGGAGGATATCACCGGTACTGAGGTGTTTAAAGCCATAGCGGGTGATGAGTTTTTCAGACTGTGTGCCCTTGCCGCTTCCGGGTGGACCGAATAGAATGAGATTAAACATGTGAACTAGCCTTAGGTACGGACAAATATAGCATACGCATCTTATAATTCCTTTAACAAACGGGTGTATTCCTTGTATAATTAGTTGTGAAACAGGTTAGTTTCTATATAATAAAATGCAAATTCTCATATTTGTCAAGGATATGACAATCCACACGAACCGATGCTGCGTAGGTTTGTTATCTAATTATAAGTTATGATCCGGATCTTGAAAAATACAGGAATATTGTTATTGGCTTTTCTGTTTCAGCAATGTTATTCCCAATCGGATAATATAAAAAAAACAACCATGGATAAAACTCAGGGAAATCCGGACTCTGCACTGGTCAACCGGTCAAATGAAGAATGGCAAAAATTACTTCCCGCCGATGTCTACTATGTTGCCCGTCAAAAGGGTACGGAAAGGCCATTCACCAGCAAATATGAACGCTCTAATGAGGTCGGTACTTATTATTGCGCTGTTTGCGGAAACCCCCTATTCCGCAGTGATACCAAATTTGAAAGCGGCTGTGGCTGGCCGAGTTTTTATGAACCCATCAGCAAAACCAGTATGATCTATCTAAAAGATAATTCCCTGGGTATGGAAAGAACCGAAGTGGAATGCGGGAAGTGTAAGTCACACCTGGGTCATGTTTTTGATGATGGCCCTCCGCCCACCGGTTTGCGATACTGCATCAACGGGGTAGTGCTGGATTTTAAAAAAGCAGAGGACGCCAGGAAAAAATACGACGGTGGAAAATAAATAAAAATAAAATTGGATTGGTATAAACAAAAAGACCTCCTGATCATCCGGGAGGTCTTCTTGCTTATTAAAGGGAATATTATGATTTCTTAAAATCGACATTGATGGTAATTGCCACTTCTTTTCCCACTACCATGTTCCCGGTTTCAGTGGCCTTGCTCCATTTCAGGTTATAATCAAAGCGGTCGATTTTTGAAGTGGCTTTAAAGCCAACATGCGTTCCGCCCATCGCCGTAACGGTCCCGCCGTAATTCACATCAAAAGTTATTTGCCTCGTGACGTCCCGGATGGTAAGGGTTCCGTTCAATTTGTATTTATTGTCTCCCAATGGAACGAAAGACGTGCTCACGAATTTTATTTGCGGATATTTTGCTGCGTTGAAGAAGTCGTCTGACTTCAGGTGGTTATCGCGCTGCTCATTGTCTGTACTGATTGAGGCGACTTCTGCCGTGAAACTGATTTTTGCAT
>DATCAO010000010.1:0-3898 GCA_036512575.1 Puia sp. | reverse complement strand
AAAAATTTCCACTTCAGCTCCCTGCGTGCTGTTGTAACGCCATTGGCGTTTTCTCTTGGAAAAGACAGAATAAGTATTTCGGCCCGCATCCGGGTGACCGATATGGCCGCCACTGTTGGACAAATAAAAAATAAATGGAAATCCATGACGGCTTCCCAGCCTTTCGAATATTCATTTATGGATGAAGACTTCAATAAATTATATATCACAGAAGAACGTACAGGGCAAATATTCGTCAGCTTTGCTGTGCTGGCTATCCTCATTGCCTGTCTTGGTTTATTTGGATTAATTACCTACGCAGCGGAACAACGCGTGAAAGAAATTGGTATCCGAAAAGTATTGGGTGCTAGTGTAACCAGCATTGTTTCCCTGATTTCAAGAGACTTCCTGGTGCTCATCTGTATTGCTTCGCTGGTTGCTTTTCCACTGGCCTGGTGGGCAATGCGAAAATGGCTTCAGGATTTTGCTTACCGGGTGGACATCGGTTGGTGGGCTTTTGCGTTCGCAGGAATAATCACCGTAGTGATTGCCTTGTTAACCATCAGCTTCCAGGCCGTAAAAGCAGCTACTGCCAATCCGGTAAAAAGTTTGAGGACTGAGTAACGACCTCAAAATCCTTGAAGTGTCAGGATCTTAATATATCAAATATGGTGAAAAATCCGGAGGTGAAAGATATTTAAACAGCAACAACAACAGTGTATTAAGGTAAATATCTTTACAGACGAATTGCCTTATGTCATAAATTTGAGTGTTAGCAGCAACCAATAGCAACATCCTTCTCACCTGCAGGAATAATGAATAATATGACAACACTTTTATTTTCTATCATGCTTTTTTTGACAAGTTATACTGACAATAGTCCAAGTGAACGGGAATATCACATCAAAGACAGTCGATATATTCTCAAGTATGACAGTACTACTTTGTATACAGGTTGGTATTATGTTGTTGACTCTTCAAATAGTTTTAAGCGGCAGTTAAACAAATCTGATGAAACATATTATCTTGACCCAAAACCAATCGTAAAGGCGAAAAACATCGCGACATTTGATATTTATGAAAGCAATTATGATGGTAAAAAATATTTTGGACTGACTATGCGTCTTGACAAAGAAGGCACGGAAAATTGGAGTTCCGCAACCAGAAAAGCGGAAATGACAGGAATGAGACTTGCTTTTATTTTGGATAACATACTTTTACAGGTTGCTAAAGTGAACTCACAAATAACTGGAGGCGTGACAGCTTTAAATCGTGGGATCTATTCAAGACAAGAACTTGAGAACTTTAAGACAATGATCAAAAGTGAAAGATAGTTTGGTATGCAGCTAACATGGGGTTTGGCGCTGTGGCGGCTGAAGAATATATTCTCATCCTCATTAACTTTATCCTGCAGGGGTTCGGGCTGACAGATCACTGACTACCCCCAAATCGCCAGCCCTGGACGTTTTGCGTCATGCAATTGAACAAGCTGATGATTTGACCGGATAACAAAACATATACATGGCAGACCATTTAGACGAAGATGCTTCGGATAATCCGATAAATCCCCGATCGGAAAGTTTTTCAGACGAAGTGAGTTCTACTAACGAGACTGAAACAAGAATCACAAATCAGGAAACTGAAAATATGGAAGTACACAAACATCCTCATCATTTAACGCACAAAAAGAAATGGGGCGAATACCTTTTGGAATTTATAATGTTGTTCCTTGCAGTATTCCTGGGTTTTTTAGCTGAAAATTTAAGAGAGCGAATCGTAGAGCATAATATTGAAAAAGAATATATACACTCCCTGGTCGAAGATTTAAAATCAGATACGCTTCAATCAAATGAAGTACTGAAATTACTGAATAACAGAATTGCCGGTGTAGACAGTGTAATCACTGCGCTGTCATCTCCCGGAATAATAGAGAACTCAAATAATGCATATCGATTATGGAGCAAGAACATAGGCCTTCCGGATTTTATATCTAACGATCGGACGATTCAGCAATTAAAGAACAGTGGTGGATTAAGGCTTATAAGAAATAAAGCAGTTTCCGACAGAATAATGGAATATGACCATTTAATAAGAAATTTTATTGGCCTGTCTGTTGTAGTAAACGGAATTTTGGGCGATCAGCATATCTACAGCCAGCTTTTTGATATTATTAACCTGGATAAGAATTCGAATATTCCCGTACCCCTGACAGAGCAGGGAAGGAAATTACTGAATGAGGCCTATGCTAACCGTAAAGTTTGGCGGTTCATCTTGTCAAACCTGATGAGCAGCTTGAAATTGATTAATAACGAAAGCAAGGATATTCTGCTATTTATCCAAAAAGAATATCAGCTGGAATAACTGTTGAATTGCTGGTTATCAATCCATACAGGCCTGAGGTTCCTGGCTGCCTAACAAAAGAAGGCAAATACCTGCGCGTGCTTTCAGCATCCACCTTGCGGATACCTGTCACCCGGATGAAATGTTTTTTAATTACCACCAGGACCAGGCGCAATGACAGGATTTGGCGGAGGAATGCAATTGTAGTCTGCGAAGAAATTTCCCGCATAAGTTATAGGGTAACCATTGGCGTTATAGGTATAACTGCCGCTGGAACTACTGCTTAACACAAAACCATTTGTTCCTGCGTAATTTGAGGAATATTCATTGGAAATGGTTGGATTGTTTTTGTTGTACATCTGAAAGAACAACTGTAATGAACGATCAGATCTTGCAGGATTGATTTTGTTGTCGTAAGCGGGGTAGGCAAAGTAACGATTCACCGTGCTATCAGTATTATATAAACTGTCCGCAAGGCAATTCCCACCATTATCATATGTCAATTGTTCTACCCGTCGGGTATCCTGGACTATCAATACCAGCTGGTACTCCGTATTAAAATAGTATGTACGGAGAGGTGCTGTGACCCATTGGAGATTGTTCACATCTAACAAATGAAGCTGAACCTGCGCAGTGGAAGAAATTGAAGCAGCCGTACCGGAAGGATAGCTAAAAGTGACATAAAGAATAAGCGTAAGGGGGTTGTACATACTGTAAACAGAACCATTGATACGGATCAGGTTATTGTTTCCGTCATAAATAAAATCATACTGACGGTCACGGGCACCACCTGAATAAGTTGTGGCCCCGGTCAGTCGTCGGTTTATGTCATAGGTCAGAGATCCCACAAAAGTATTTTGCAGGGTAAAATAGGAAAAGTTGTACATCGGAACATTTACACTTAGGGAATCCGGCTTACATTCAGGCTGATAAATAACTTCACCCGTTTTGTAACAGGACAAATACAAGATTGCGAAGCAACCAATTGCTAAAACGGCAAGAGTTTTACTTTTCATAATAAATTATTTTAGTTAACGTAACGAATGATCAGATCACCGGGCATAAATGCCGGAACCGATTTACTTGTGTTAGGACAATTGAATAATTAAGGGACAGCATGGGACAGATCGGCCAGCTGTTAACATTTCAATCGAGTCCGGATTTTTGGCGGGATAGTAAGTTTCACGATTATCCTTATCAAATACAGGAAGGAATGCACTCTCGAGCCGGAATCACAGAATGAAAAGAAAACACTTTGAGAGGTTTCACAAAATTGCATTAAATCTCAGGCTGGTCCGGTCGGGCACGTTCGATTAACTACTGGTTAACAAAACCGTCGTATACAATAGCCTTCAAAAGTATCAGTGGATACTTAACTATTTGTCACTAAACTGGGATTAATCCCGAGCAATCCCTCTGGAACCGGCCAACATTACTTTTTGTATTGGGAAGTACCCAGCCCGCGATGAATGTACATTCCCCGCACTTGATGCGGGTTCTATTTTGAATTCATCACCTTTTGTTGCTTTTCGAAGTTTGCCACGCCATAGGCGTGGCTCCTGATCTGTCACTAAATCCG
>DATCAO010000009.1:0-5022 GCA_036512575.1 Puia sp. | reverse complement strand
TTCACACCCAGTCAGCGTAAGGATACTGAACTCATCATTTTCGGCGAAAGCAGTGATAAGATTGTTTACACCCTGGCCAATTGCTGTAAACCCATACCAGGAGACGATGTGTTCGGCTTTGTCACCACGGGTAAAGGCCTTACCATTCATCGTACGAATTGTCCGAATGCTACGCGGTTGTTGTCGAATTATGGCCACCGGGTTGTGAAAACAAAGTGGGCCAAGAATAAGGAAATTTCGTTCCTCACCGGTGTGCGCATTATTGGGCTGGACGATGTCGGCGTTATCAATAAAATCACCAATTTGATTTCAGGAGAACTGCGAATAAATATCAATGCCCTGACCGTGGAAGCCAAGGAGGGTCTTTTCGAAGGAAGCATAAAAGTATATGTGCATGACAAGGAAGAACTTGAAGAATTGGTCCGCCGGCTGAAACAACTCAACGGCATCCATTCGGTAGACCGGTTCGATACGGAACTGTCAGAAACAGTAAAATAAAAATTGTCAATGGTCAATTGTTAATTGTCAGCAGATGCCGGAAGTTTGTCAAAAATCATTGACAATTGACAATTAACAATTAACAATTACTTTTGCCCCTTTCAATAAATGTTGCAAATAAAGACTGATGGTTGATGTAATTCTCGGACTGCAATGGGGCGACGAAGGGAAAGGTAAGATTGTAGATTATTTCGCTCCCCGTTATGATATGATTGCCCGCTTCCAGGGTGGACCAAACGCAGGTCATACGCTTTATGTAAATGATAAGAAAGTTGTTCTTCATCAAATTCCCTCAGGTATTTTTCATGAGAACGCCATTAACCTCATCGGTAACGGGGTGGTGCTGGATCCGGTAACACTAAAAAGAGAATGTGAAACCGTAAAATCTTTCGGAATCGACTTTCGCAGGAATCTTTTCATCGCGCAACGTGCACATTTGATCCTTCCAACGCATCGTGCGCTGGACAAAGCATCCGAGCTGTCCAAAGGCCAGGAAAAGATCGGATCCACGCTTAAAGGTATCGGACCCACTTATATGGACAAGACCGGTCGTAACGGACTGCGTGTTGGCGATCTGCTGGACAAGGATTTTAAGTCCCAGTATAAACGACTGCGTGCAAAGCATCAGATCATTTTAGGCGGACTGCAGTTCCAGGAAGACATCACCGCTATGGAAGAAGAGTTTTTTGAGGCCCTGGAATTCTTACGCCAGTTTAAAATCGTGCAGGGCGAATATTTCATCAATGAAAAACTCAGCCAGGGTAAAACAGTCCTGGCAGAAGGCGCTCAGGGCAGTATGCTGGATGTCGATTTCGGAACTTTCCCTTTTGTAACTTCATCAAATACGATTTCGGCGGGAGTCTGTACCGGACTGGGTGTGGCACCTCAGTATATTCGTGAAGTGATAGGCGTCACCAAAGCCTATTGCACACGTGTTGGAAGCGGGCCCTTTCCCACGGAACTGGAGAATGAAACCGGCGACCTGCTCCGCAAAGCGGGCAGTGAATTCGGTGCGACAACAGGAAGGCCAAGGCGTTGCGGCTGGATCGACCTGGTGGCCCTCCGGTACGCTTGTATGATCAACGGGGTTACCAAACTGGTCATGACGAAGGCCGATGTACTGGATGATTTTGAGAAGTTGAATATGTGTACGCAGTACAGGATTGCGGGAAAGGAAACAGAGGAGGTCCCGTTCCAGATGTTACAACAGGCGATAGAGCCCGTACTTTCCGAATTCAAAGGATGGAAAAAGGATATCACGACAACTAAAGTCTTTCAATCGCTGCCTGAAGAAATGAAAACATATATTTCCTTCATAGATAGCTATCTGAAAGTTAAGGTTTCATATATTTCAAATGGGCCTGGACGCAGCCAGTTGATCGAAAAGCAATAATCGGCCGGAGGAGCTAAAAATTCTTACTAAAAAAATTTGGAGGTTTAAAAACTTCGCTGAAATTTTACAATCTAATCTTATTGGAATATGGCACCAAAATCTGATAAGGAGAATAAGGATTCCAAAAAATCCGCACCTGCATCTAAACCCATTGCTAAACCTTCTTCTAAAAAAGCTAAAGAAGAAGATGATGAGGATGATGACGAAGATGATGAGGTGGTGACTCCAAAATCTACTGCTAAGAAAGGCTCAAAAGCTACAGTGTCCAAAACGAAAAAGAAATCGGATGAGGACGACGACGATGATGAAGTTGAAGGGGAAGACGAAGTAGATGAATGGGATAAGGTGGAAGAAGAAGAGGAATGGGATCCTGACTTCGATGAATTCGATGTTCCGCGTTCCAAAACCAAAAAGGCGGCGCCGGGTGGCAAAAAAGCCGCTAAGGCAGACGAGGATGATCTGGGTTTGGATGATGATTATAAAAGTATGGATCTCTTCAACGACAACGGTTTTGATGAAGAGGAAGAGGATTTCTAATAAGGCTAACCGGCATGGCCAAGCGCCAATTTGTATCATTTCCTTTTTCTGATCTGTATGCAATTAAACAACAGGTATTAAACTGGTCAGCCGGGTTTGATACCTGTTGTTTTTTAGACAACCAGGAATATCCTTCCGATGGGGACAGTTATGAATGTCTTGCCGCAGCAGGGGAATTAACCCGGCTTCAGGCTGCTGCAGGTCGTGCATTTGAAGAACTGAAAACATTTTCCCTTAATCTGAACGACTGGCTTTTCGGTCATTTCTCTTTTAGCCTGAAATCAGAAACTGAACATGCGAATTCGGTACTACCGGATTTCGTCGGTTTTCCCGACCTCTTTTTTTTCGTTCCGCAAATCGTGGTGCTGATCCGAAGAATGGAGATTCAAATTGGTGTAGAGGGAAGCAATCACCAGGAAATATATGAGCAGATTTTAGGATCCTCATCCCGATCAGACAATACCTCAGGAGATCCTCCTCGAATTCGCCAGAGAATTACAAGGGAAGAATATATCCGGATCATACATCGTCTGCAGGAACACATCCAACGCGGGGATTGTTATGAAATCAATTTCTGCCAGGAATTTTTTTCGGAGAACGCGCGGGTGAATCCCCTGGCTTTATACAGTGCATTGAATAAGGTTTCTCCCAGTCCGTTTTCTGCTTTTTATTCAGTGGATAAAAGATACCTGCTTTGTGCGAGCCCGGAAAGATATTTAAAGCGGAAAGGCGCCACCATCCTGTCGCAGCCCATGAAAGGGACCGCAGCAAGAAACAGGGTAAATGCAGTTCTTGATGCCGAACTCAGGGAAGAACTTTCAACCAGCGAAAAAGACAGGTCTGAAAATGTCATGGTGGTCGATCTGGTTCGTAATGATCTGTCCAAAATTTGTGAAATCAATTCGGTAAGGGTCACTGAATTGTTTGGTGTATATAGTTTTGCCCAGGTGCATCAGATGATTTCAACAATTACCGGAAAGCCGAAAAGGGGGCTTCATTGGAGCGAGATGGTCGCTCAAACATTTCCTATGGGATCTATGACCGGGGCACCTAAAAAACGCGTTCTGGAGTTGACAGAAGCCTATGAAAAATCGGCCAGGGGATTATTTTCCGGAGCAGTAGGTTATGTTGAACCAAACCAGGATTTTGATTTTAATGTAGTGATCCGAAGCCTGCTGTATAATCTTCCGGGAAAATATCTCGCTTATTTCGCCGGATCGGGTATTACAGCGGACAGCGATCCGGATAAGGAGTATGCCGAATGCCTGATCAAAGTTGCTGCTTTTGAAAAAATAATAAAAAACCCAACCCGCTTCTAGAGGGATGGGTCTGGTTCGACGAATAGAAATTCAATATTATTTATAGGAAAGGCCGGCTACAGCTTTGTTTTCAGTGACCAGCGTATCTTCCTGTAACAGGCGCTGGACAGATTCATTCAGAATCTGGTATTTATTCGAAACAAACTGATCCATTTTGTCGGCAGGCAGGATCAGGTCGTAACTATTATTGGAGCTGGCCATCACTTTATCAAAATCCGGGTTAAAATGGTTGAATACCGCAGCATCCATAAGTATATATTTGGAAATGACCGTCGAGAAATATTTACCCGAGACAGTCAGGGTTTTTGCACCATCCATTTCATCCTTGCTGAGTTTCCGGTTAAAAACATACATAGATGAGCCGGAAAGCTGATCAGTAGCTTCATCGCGCGTGAGGGTGGTTACGCTGCCCTGGCCTTCGAATGTGTACTGTGTACCAATGAATTTCTTTACATGGTTCCTGGACTCCGTCGGCAGGTAATATTGCAGGCTCCAGAAATCCTTGCTGTGGCTTTTTTTCATGGCTTTATACACATTACCGGTCCCTCCATTGTAGGCGGCAATAACCAGGAGCCAGTCGCCCAGTTCGGTATAGAGATCACGAAGATAGATCGCAGCTGCTTTGGTGCTCTTATAGTAGTTCTTACGTTCATCCACTTTCCGGGTCACTTTAAGACCAAGGAGGCGGGCGGTAGACGGCATCAACTGCCATGGGCCTACAGCACCAGCCCAGGAAAGGGCAGTGGGCTTCAGGTTTGATTCGATAACCGCCAGGTATTTCAGCTCTTCAGGCAGCCCGTACTGACTCAGGATACCGTCAATAAGGTTAAAATAAGGACGTCCCCAGGATTTCATATCATCCATCTCCTTCTTGTTGTGCAGCATAAAGTCCTGCACATAGTTGATAGCGCGGGGGTTTAAACGGGCCCCGTTGGAACCGTTTACAGAGGCCAGGAAAAGGTTGTTAAAACCGGTTTTTACATCGCTTGTGTCTATCGGGATATGCAGTGCTACAAAAGTTTTGTCAACTTTTAAGGCATTTCCGCGACCATATGCTAGAGCCCCAATGATAGCAATGCCCAACAATAAAAGTCTTTTCATCTTTTAAAGCTTAAATATTTATAAACCGGAAAATCCGGAGTATAAATTTTTCAAGGGATGGATTGCGGATGGTAACTGCCGGATGTCGTAGTCAGAATGATCCGGTTTTCATAAAGTCGGAATCTCGTAGGACTTATATTGCTGCAGGAGTTCGTTGGAGAACTGCAGTAAAGA
>DATCAO010000008.1:0-3047 GCA_036512575.1 Puia sp. | reverse complement strand
TGTTCTACCGTCCAGTGGTGTGCCATCCAATACGTATAAAGGATTGTCAGATGCGCGAAGGGAGTTATTCCCCCTGATTTTAATTACAGTGGCAGCGCCGGGCTCACCGTTTGAAGAGGTGATTTCCACCCCGGAAACTTTACCCTGGAGCAACTGATCAGGAGAGTAAATAGTTCCCTGATTGAAGTCCTTAGGCTTCAAAGAAGCAACCGAACCCGTCACATCTTTTCTTCTCGCTGTTCCATATCCGATAACAACGACGTCATTTAATGATTGTGAGGCGGAGGCCAGTACAACTTTGTAAGTATCACTACTGCCAAAAGGGATCTCCTGTTGGTTATACCCAACTGAACTTACCACTAATGATTTTGCTGCCGCACCAACCGTCAACGAAAAAGCTCCATTGGCGTCTGTGGTAGTTCCACCTTTTGCACCCTTAACGGAAACAGTAGCACCTTGTACAGGAGCTCCTTTGTCGTCTGTTATGGTACCGGTAATAACTTTTGTCTGGGAGAAAGCTAACTGTGTAAAGGATACACATAAAAAGAGGACAGTGATCCTCTTAAGCAATCGTTTCATGGTCATAATCAATGGTTTAAGCAATTAAGCAGCTAAAATAGTATTTATTTTGCAGATTTTAACAAAATAGTTTAAAAAATCTTTCTGCAAAAAAACATCCCTATTTAACCTTCAACCAATGAGACAGCTAACACCATATAAACGCTGCAATTCATTTGGTGGTTGCGTTATCAGAAATCCAGGCGCATGAATTTCCTGCCTTCCCTGGTCTTATATTTCACATAATTGAATTTATAGAGTTTGCCAGGCCGATGGGGAACATCATATTCCAACTCATGGGTATCTTCCAGCACATCCAATGAAAAGAATTTCTTGCGGAAATTCCGCCGGTCAAGTTTGATACCCAGAATCGCTTCGTAGAGATTCTGCAATTCGCGGAGAGAAAATTTCTGGGGCAGCAGACTAAATCCGAGCGGATGTTCCTGCACCCTTTTTTGCAGCCATTCATGGCAGACGTCCAATATTTGCTGGTGGTCAAAAGCCATATTCATATCACCACTGAGTTTATGCCAGTGCAATTCATTATCCGCCTTTTGCAACCGGTGCTGTTGAATATTGATCAGCGAACAATAAGCCACCGTTACAACCCGTGCTGCCGGGTGCCGCTGAACATCACCAAAACTTTTTACCTGTTCCAGGTACACATCATCCATACCTGTGCGCTCCTTTAATATACGGTATGCCGCCCGGTCCAGGTCCTCGTCCCGATGAACGAGATCCCCCAGTAAAGTCCATTTGCCTTCGTATTGCTTCAAATCCGATTTGATCAATAACACTTTAAGTTCGTTTTCATCAAAACCGAAAATCACACAGTCTACAGAAATGCCAATCAGCCCATCGCTCTGCAACTGTTTCAGAACCGCTTTGATATCTTTCCGCTTTGGCAGTTTTTCAATACTCATACACGTAAATTTGTAACGTCTGTTCCCTGCGCTAAATATACCCCAGATCCGCTAAACTTTCAACCGGGCAGTATTTATATGATACGGGTCCGCGGCAAATTCGTTGTAAATCACTCGTATGTTTAATTCTGAACAGACCCGCCAATTGCAGGATCAAAGCAAATCCCTCCTGAAGCAGCTTCAGCAAAAAGGACTGCATCGAAAAGACCTGGATCCCCTGCGTCAGGTATTGGTTTTTCATGAATACAGGTACTATATATTGAATGATCCGCTGCTGACAGACACGGAATACGATACCTTATATAAAGCACTTGAAAAGCTGGAATCGGAAAACCCCTCACTGATTACCCCGGATTCTCCCACCCAGCGGGTTGCGAAAGAGCTTACCAAAAATTTCCCGACAGTTAACCATCTCGTTCCGATGTTATCCCTCGAGAATTCCTATAACGCGGATGATCTGGTGGACTGGGACCGCAAAGTGAGAGAACTTGCCGGTCTGGAAACGATAGAATATTGTGTAGAACCCAAGTTTGACGGAGCGAGCATATCACTGATTTATGAAAAAGACCTGCTGGTCAGGGGCGCCACCCGCGGAGACGGGGTGCAGGGCGATGAAGTAACAGTCAATATCAAACAGATCCGGTCCGTGCCCCTTTCAGCCGCTTTTTCCCGCTACGGAATTGAACAGGTAGAAATCAGGGGAGAAGTGCTGATGAATAAAGAGAGTTTTAAAAAATACAATCAGCAACTGGAAGAACAGCAATTAGCTCCCTTGGCCAATCCCAGGAATGCCGCTGCGGGTTCCCTGCGAATCAAAGATCCGGCTGAAGTGAGCCGCCGCAACCTGGAAGTATTTTTATACCATATCAGTTATTATGCCGCTGCAGAAAATCTGGATATCGCCAAAGGTGAAACGGCCGGACCGGACAAAGCACATCGTGCCCGGTCAAAAAAAGCCCCGCTTACACACAGTGAATCCCTCGAGATGCTTTGGGATCTGGGTTTCCGCAGTCCTAAAAAAGAAAAAAAAGTTTTCCAAGGCATTCAGCCGGTCATTGACTATTGCCTTTCCTTCGAATCAGGCCGCGACCAGCTTCCTTACGAGATCGACGGCATGGTGATCAAAGTAAATGAATTCAGTTTACAGGACCGGATGGGAATGACCACCCATCATCCGCGCTGGGCCATCGCGTTTAAATTCAAAGCCCGTCAGGCCACCAGTAAATTATTAAAAGTAGAATTTCAGGTGGGCCGGACCGGTAGCATCACGCCGGTCGCAAAAATCGAACCGGTACCCATTGGCGGTGTGACGGTGGGCTCAGTGTCTCTTTTTAATGAAGATGTGGTTCGTCAGAAAGACCTGCGCATCGGGGATTCGGTCCTGGTTGAACGCGCCGGAGATGTAATCCCTTATATAGTTAAACCCCTCGCTGAACTGCGCACGGGGAAAGAGAAGAAAATTATTTTCCCGACACATTGCCCTGCCTGCGGAGATGAATTGGTCAGGGTACCTGACGAAGCGGTGCTTCGCTGCATGAATATCAATTGTCCGGCCCAGGTCGTAGA
>DATCAO010000007.1:0-5122 GCA_036512575.1 Puia sp. | reverse complement strand
GATCCCCAGCCACCTCCGGCAAATGCATCCATAAAACCACCAACAGATGCCAGCCAGCCGGCGCCTTTGATCTTATATTGTGTATGATGTTTCCTAAAGGCTTTTTTCATAATAAAATATCCCAGGTACAAAGTATAGACTGAAAGGGGTATTCGTACATACACGGAATACTTCTGTCCGTAAAAAGCCAAAGTTGCACCGGCAATTGCACCAATCACGCCGGGAATGACCAGGGCTTTAAAAAGCTTTTTGTTGATATTTCCAAAACGATGATGACTGAAACCGGAAACGCCACTGGAGAATACCCGTGCTGAATGCACTCGGCTGCTGACGATCGCGGGATTCACACCAGTGGCCAGCAGGAAGGTTGTTGAAATGGTACCATAACCCATGCCCATGGATCCGTCAACCATCTGTGCCAGAAATCCCGTGAGCACCATGATGAGAAAAGAAGGAACATTTACATATTCGGGAATTCGCCTGATACCCACTGACAAATCATGAAGGGGCAGATAGGATAAAATGGCATGACCCAGTATCATAAACAAAAAAGCAAACAGACAAAATAATACGATACGTGTCCATTTCTTTCCTGCCGGTTTACCCGCTTCTTCCAACGTAGCCTGTTTGGCACTGAGGACCTTCGTCAGGTCGTCCAATTGGCGCACTTTTTCAGCAAAATCTCCTTTGAGATCCTGCCTGATGGTATGCATTTGCTGAATGACGCCTTCAATTTCATCGGGAATCAGCTCGGTCAGCTGCTCACGCATGCGTTTGGCAATGGTCGGCGATTTACCATTGGTAGAAATGGCAATTTTCAGGTTTCCCTTATCCACTATGGACCCGAGATAGAAATCACACAATTCCGGCGTGTCAGCAACATTCACCAATAATTTTTTTTGCTTGGAAAGCACGCGAATGTAATTGCTTACGGATTTGTCGTTTACTGCTACCACTACGATTTCCTTGTCCTCCAGGTCGTCCGGTTCGAATGCCCTCTCAATAAGTTTTACCCTGGGATAGGAATCAGTCAGCCGCCTGACTTCAACAGAAATATCGGAGGCGACCACCGTCACCGAACTGCCGGGTGCATTTTGAAGAATGGCCGTTAATTTTTCCAGTCCCACTTTCCCCGCACCGACAACCAATACCTCCAGTTCCTCCAATTTCAGAAAAACCGGAAACAGGTGGTTTTTGCCCTCCTGGCCAGTATGGAGATCCGGTAATATGTCCACTGTTTCTTTTTCTTTCATTAACCAACAGATAACTGAAGTCAGATAGTCTAACAACAAAAATAGTTAATTCCCTATTAATTTAGTAGACTTTGTAGTATTATTTTTATTTCTTTTTTTAATTCCAAATACCTTTCATCTGTCATCTGTCATCTGTCATCTGTCATCCGTCATCCGTCAACCGTCAACCATCAAACCCATTTCTTCCTCACCGCAAAATCCCCAAATGATTCCCTGGTATTTCTTTCACTGGCGAATTTTTCGAAAAGCTGATCCAGTTCCTGCAGAATGGCCGGTTCATCAAGGCTTTCCTTATACACTTTATTCAATCGCATGCCTTCATGATCTCCCCCCAGCTGCAGGTTGTATTTCCCCAGGGCGGTACCGATGAAACCGATTTCTGCTATATATGACCTGGCGCAACCATTGGGGCAACCCGTCATTCGAAGAATGATGTCTTCTTCCTGAAGCCCGTTCTTTTTAAGCAGGGGTTCAATTTTGCTGATCAGGCTGGGCAGGTATCGCTGGGCTTCTGCGAATGCCAGTGGACAGGTGCTTAACGCCACACAGGCCATGGAATTCCTGCGCAGTGAAGAAACCGAATCTGTATATTCTTCAATTTTGTATTTCTTCAGAATTTTTTGAATAGCCTTTTTATCCTCATCCCGGATATCGGAAAGGATCACATTCTGATTTGCAGTGAACCGGAAGTTCAATTTATTCGTGGCGGCGATTTCATAGAGGGCTGTCTTCAGCGCAACTTTTTCATCGTCGGTGACCCGGCCATTTTCAATGAAGGGGGTATAATACCACAGTTTGTTATTATTCTGGAACCAGCCGTAATAATCTTTGCGGTCGGTGAATTGAAAAGGTTTTTCCTGTTCCAGTGTAAATCCGGTGCGGCGGTTTATTTCTGTTTTAAACCATTCAACACCCATTTTGTCTACCGTATATTTCAACCTGGCGAGCGACCTGTCTGTCCGGTTGCCGTAATCCCTTTGAATGGTTACGATTTCGTAAATCGTTTGTAAGATTTTTTCTTCGCCCTGCACAAAACCGATTACAGTAGCGAGCCTGGGATAGGTTGCCGGATTACCATGCGTGGATGACAGCCCGCCGCCGATGGCGATGTTGAATCCTTTCAGTTCATTGTTTTCAATAACAGCGATCAGCCCCAGGTCATTTCCGAAAACGTCCACATCATTATTGGGAGGTATGGCAATGGCAATTTTGAATTTACGCGGCAAATACCGGTCCTGGTACAACGGATCCTCTTCTTCTTTTTTGTCGGCCAGTTTTTCATCATCAAGCCATATTTCGTAATAGGCTTTTGTTTTCGGCAACAGCAGGGCATCAATCTTAAACGCAAAATCGTGGATCTGTTTATGAATCGGTGATTGCTGCGGATGGGCGGCACAGATCACATTCCGGTTGATGTCGCCACAGGTGGCCAGGGAATGCAACGCCGCTTCGTTGAATGCTTTTATGGTGGGCTTGACATGGCTTTTATACAGTCCATGCAATTGTATGGTTTGCCTGGTCGTTATTTTGATCACCCCAGTACTGTGTGCTCCGGCAATATCCTGGGTGGCGAGCCATTGGTCTGCCCGAAGCAATCCGCCTGGCAACCGAAGCCGGATCATAAATGAATATAATCGTTCCAGTTTTTTTTCTGCCCTTTCATCCCTGCGGTCCCGGTCATCCTGAAGGTACATACCGTGAAACTTCACGAGGGCTTTATCGTCTTCACTGATGGCACCGGTAATTTCGTCAGACAGGCCTTCATGTATCGTGCCGCGCAGGGCATCACTGGCCTGTTTTACTTTTTCAATTGCAGATAAATTCGGTTCGCTCATTTGGTATGATTCAATAAACGTCTTTCAGGTATCTTCCGGACGATTTCAGTTCTTCAAGAAAGTTTTCAGCATCTTTTCCGGATTCCTTAATCAGGTCCAGTATGGTATTTTCCACATCCTCACTCATTTTTTTTGCCCCACACACGTACAGGGTGGCGCCTTTTTCTATCCAATGAAAAAATTCATCAGCATTTCGCCTGATTTTATCCTGCACATATATTTTCTCCGGCTGGTCGCGTGAAAACGCCACATCCAGCGCGTTCAGCACACCACTTTCCATCCACTGCTGCAATTCTGTCTGGTACAGAAAATCTGTAGTGAAATGCTGGTCGCCATAAAAAAGCCAGTTACGGCCAGCCGCACCCGTTGATTCCCTTTCGCTCAAAAAAGCGCGGAAAGGTGCGATACCGGTTCCCGGCCCGATCATGATCAGGTCCCGGTTGTCTTCAGGCAACCTGAACTGGTCGTTGTGATGAATATAAAATTCGACAGGGTCTCCAGCCTTCAGTCCGCATAAATGATCGGAACATAATCCATATTTCAATTCCTGTTCAACAGAAAACGCATCCCGGGCAACCGTAAGATGCACTTCGCCATCAACCGTTTCAAGTGAAGATGCAATGGAATATAACCTGGGCGTTGTGGGTTCCAGCTGTTGCAGGAAGGCTTCAAATTGTGCCGGTTCTTTTAATGGATATAACCTGACCAGGTCAAGCAGGCTGGTCTTTGTAAGGGGAATCTCCTGCTGTATATGTGCTGCAAATTTCGCAACCACCCGCTCCGGCAGATAAACAATATTTAATTTTCTATGCAGGAGTTCATACGCTGAATACGTGTCGTTGCGATGAACAAATGTTCTTTCCGGGTCAATGCCAGTCAATGATATGATCGCTTCCACAACCTCAACCGGATTCTTCGGCACGATGCCCAGTGAATCGCCTGGTTTATAGTAAACATCTTCGCAGGCAATCTCGATATGATGGGTTTGTTTTGCGGATCCGCGGTCGTTCAGGTTAATATTGGTGAGGATTTCCCCATGATAAATTTTCCTGCCCGTCGATTTTTTAGTGGGTTTAACAGCAGGCAGGATCTTCGTTCCGCCACTGAGTTTCTGCAATACATCATCCATCCAGCTTTGGGCTTCCTGTTCAAAGTCCACATCACAACGCCTGATGTCCACAATACGTTCGCCGCCCAGGTTACCCAGCTGGTGATCCAGATCCTCACCCGCTTTGCAAAACATAGGGTAGGAGGTATCCCCGAGTGCCAGGACGCCATATTTTAATTTGGGCAGTTTGAATCCGTTTTGATGAATGTGATCATAGAATTTTTTTGCCGAAGCCGGAGGCTCACCTTCGCCCTGCGTACTGATCACCGTAAGAAAATATTCTTCTTTCGCAAGGTCCGTCAGCCGGTATTGGTCCAGGCTGACCAGCTTCGCATGTATGCCTTCCTGTTTTGCCTTGGAAGCAAAGAGATTGGCAATTTTTTTTGAATTGCCCGATTCCGTTCCATACGCAATGGTGATTTTTTTATTGTCAACAGAAACTTTTGGGTTAACCGAATCCTGGGACGCATGGCCAATCAGCATGCCATCCAGGAACCCGAGTGTCCAGATTTGGTCCTGCCTGTCAAGGGAATCAATAAATTCCCTGATCTGTTTCTTTTTATCGGGGCTCATGCTCTTACCTCCTCCGCCTTATTTTTTGTAATGGGTTTAAAATAATATTCGTTTTCCGTTTCGATTTCTGCCTTCCATTTCAGCGTCTCGTGCAGTGCGGCCACTTTGCCGACAATCACCAGGGTTGGCGATAAATAATTTCTGTTTCCGAATTCCCGTTCATAGGAATACACGGGAGCGCTGAATACTTTTTGCTGAGGGGTCGTTGCCTGTTCAATTACGGCAATCGACCGGTCCCGGCCAATGCCCTGATCCGTCAATTGCTTTACGAGCTCAGCTGTTGTATCTCCGGACATATAAAAAACCAATGTATCGTCCGTTTGCGCAAGTTCTTTCCAATAAGCAGGCTGGAA
>DATCAO010000006.1:0-4525 GCA_036512575.1 Puia sp. | reverse complement strand
CGGAAACCAGATTTCAACTCATAGGATGCACCGTTTCCATGAAGGGTACCTATGCCGCGCTCAATCCACGAACCGCCAGTTTTTCGTGCCAGCTAGAGGCCAGGGACTTTGACGTCCACCGGGCCTATGAGGAAATCAAATTATTTCACGACCTCGCCAGTTCGGCCCAGCATGCATCGGGCATCATCTCCATTGACTATACGCTCAGCGGTAAATTAAATGAACACATGTATCCCGTCTATCCTTCCCTGAAGGGCAGCGGCACACTGAGCGTGAAGAATGTCAAATTCAAAGGATGGAAACTATTCAACACAGTGAGCGGCGAATCCGGCAAGTCCGAATTGAAAGACCCTGACTTATCCAAAATAGATGTGAAATCATCTATCAAAAATAATCTCATTACGATTGAGAAAATGAAATTCAAAACGGGCGGATTCCGCATTCGCTTTGAGGGTCAGACTTCATTCGACAACAAAGTAAATTTCAAAATGCGCATCGGCCTGCCTCCCCTGGGCATTATTGGCATACCTCTCCGCATTACGGGTAATTCTGACAATCCTATCATAAAAATGACCAAGACTGATTCGGATCCGTTGGAGGAGAAAGAAGAGCAATAAGGCGTAACGCGTAAGGCGTAAAGCGTAAGGCTTAAGGCTCTGAGCTTAGGCCCATTTTTTGGACTCACGGATGGATTTAATCAAGTTGATTAACATCGCCTTTATTGCATTGACCTTTCTGTTTAATATTATGAACTGTTCAACCTTAAGGAAATCTAAATCCTTTATGAGCAGAATACAGTATTCAAGTTCGTGTGCCGAACCCAGAGAAATATCTAGAAAATGAGAAAAGTCTTTGTCTGAATGCCTTCCACACCCCTCTACAATATTAAAAGGGATAGAATATGCAGCCCGCTTCATTTGACTGACCAATTCATATTTTTCATCCCGAGGTAAATGGGGTGTGATTTGCTTGTAAATAAATTTCACTAATTCGTGCGACTCGCTCCAAACCTCATAGTTCTTATAATTTCTCATAGTTCCACAAAGGACAATGAAGTGAAGAATAAAAACAAAGTGGTTTCCGTAGGAAAATTGGTTAAATAACCCCCGAAGAATTAGACTATCTTACTCGACTCTATTTGCCTTACGCCTTACGCCTTACGCCTTACGCCTTACGCCTTATGCCTTACGCCTTTTCAACGAAACTGTACCAGCGTCGGTTGTGTTAAGGCGAAAATGGGGAAATTAAATGCAGCCACAGATGTTATCGATATGTAGAGGCTGGAGGGACCATTGTTGGTGGCCACAATCGGTTGATAGCTGGCAGAAATCTGCACGGTATTAAAGGAGAGATTTTCATTCCTGATCTGGCAGCCGACTGTAAAACCGGAATAAAAAGGACTTGTAAATACTGATTTCTTTGAATCCGTTAATAGTGATGCCTGCAGGAGCAGATAAAAATTAAATTTAAAACCATAGATACTGATCGGGCTGTAGTAGTTGGTCTGCGCACTCAGGTTCAGGCGCTGAAATCCATTGAACAAAGTATTCCGGTAGCCATAGATGCCGTTTTCCCTGTTAATGTTTACGGGTTGGTACAATTTGATATTAAAGCCATTGATATAATCAAAAGTCAGAAATTCACGAAGTTTCTGTCCTTTAAAACGGAACAGATTACTGTAATAGTTCGTTTGAAAATGTATCACCGCATCCTGGAACTGGAGACTATCCCAGAACCCGCCAAAAGCAAGGGTCGTGCTGATCAGGTTTTTTCCGGGAAGCCAGTATTTCTGCGCCTGTACGGCCGTATAAGTTCTTTTGAGTCCCATCCAGCTTTCGAATCCCAGGCTGGTGGAATAGGTATATCCCATGGGAATATCTTCCGTTCGGCCGAATCCGAAAAAATAATTGGTTTTAAAGAAGTCCTGGTGGTAAAAGACCAGCTGGCTGAGTATAAAATTCCGGGAATTATAGTTCGGAATCGAATCCAACTTGGGTTGATAGGGTCTTTGCGTAAAATCCATATTGAACGACCTGAGTTCAATACCAATATTGGGTTTTGAACTGTTGTATCCTGTTTTTTTGTACTGGTTTGTAAAATTGTATCCGGCCCATACGTCTATCAGGTTGTACGAATAGTTCTTGAATTCTATCGGTGGAAGGCTGTTAATATTGACCGACTTGTTCGCGGACAATGTGAGGCCTCCTGTAAAACTGGCCCAGGTACTATACAATGGACGGTTGATGATCAGATAAGTCGAATTTTCATATTGCCCGGTGTCCGCATCGGGTTTGTCGTTCAGCATCGTATATCCAACCGAAACGTCGGCAAAGGTTCCACCGACATTATATTTCGTGTAACTGGCACCGGTGCGCCATTGCGGGCTGTAAGCATTATTCCAGCTGAAACCGAAAGCAACTTTCTGCCCCGCTCCGAGCAGGTTATTGTTGAATACAGTAGCTGAAGCCTGCGTATTGTTAAATTGGGAAATACTGCCCCCGTATTCGAATACATCCTTAGTCAAAACCACAATGTCGATCGAGTCGTTATTTTCATAACTGTTGATCACATAAATGCGCGCATCCTGTATGAAAGGCAGACGGCGGAGGTAGCGTTCATTGTCCACCAGTTTATATGCGTTCACCGTATCGCCTTCCCTGAAGAAGAGAGACTGTTCTATCATCCAGGTCCGCGTGTTATAATGTAAGCGGTTGGCAAAGCGAACCAGTTTGTTAGGAACCACCGTGGTGTCTTCGATGGTCGTACCGAACACTTTGAGCTGATTGTAATAGATATAGCGGATTTGTTTTCCCCCGTAAACATTAAATGTATTCTCCCTCGATTTCCAGACCACGCTGTCGGAAGGAGGTGTTGGCGCATTGGTGCGTGCTAATTTCAGGAACAGGGAATCTCTTTGCTGCTGATCTGTAATGATGTTGAGATACTTGGTGATATTGCTCTTTTTTTTGGGAGGCTGATTTTGGGGAACGGTATCCCTGATTGACGGAACGTCAACATAATTCCCGGCTTTCATTGTTGAAAAAAAGCCCAGGAAACAGCATAGCAAGACAATTCGGGAAATAATATGCAAAAAAGTATTCAAATTTCTACGAGCTACTCAATAAACCACGTACACACTCAGTTCAATATTCTCGACAGGAAGGTAATTCAATGCCTGAGGCTATTGAAATTCAGCCGAAATAAAAGGAAATCCGGGGATTCCCAAAATTATTTTGAATAATACCCTTACCCGTTTCGTTTTCAGAAACTTATGCATGTAATAATCATGCCCCGGCTTCGTTTAGATTCAGGAGGGCTTTCTGCATTTTCCTCTATAATTTTATCGATACAGCCCCTTAACCGAGTTCCCATGTACCGAGTGCTGACTGCCTTTCTTTTGATCATGATTTTCACATCAGAATCCTATAGCCAGCGGATTCAACCTCTCCCGGTCCTGAAAAACGGTCAGTTGGGGAACGAAACAAGCCTGATGCATCATAAAATCAGCCATGCATCCTGGCAGGCCTGCCGGTTTGGAGACCAGTATTTTTTTGTACTGCAACTAAACCAGATCGCGGGAACAGAACAAAAGGTTGCTTTGGCCCGTCGGGGAATCGTACTGGAACATTATATTTCCGGGAATAACTACCTGGCCACCTGCAGCAAGGGCCCGGACCTGGGTAATCCGGAATTAGCGGGTATTGACAATATCTTCGCCCTTCCACCCAAACTCAAAATCGACGCCCGCCTTCGGGATACCCCTGATTTTCCTAAAGGCCCGCTGGACTATGTTGTGGTTACCTGTTTTCCGGGCGACAAAAATCAGATCACCCGGTCTCTCCAGACTGCGGGTGCTGAAATCATAGAAACAAAAATAAAACCGGCCAATAGCTGGTTTATCCGGGCATCCCCTGCAATCGTAAAAAAGATAGCTGATCTCGCAATCGTCTTTTCCCTCAGCCCCATACATCTCCAGGATATTCCCCTGAATTATAATAATCACGGTCTCCTTTCCGTACAGTCGCTCACAGCCGCCCTGGGCAGAAACCTGACGGGTAAAAACCTGACCGTTGGGATCGGCGACAATGCCGATCCGTCAACACATATTGACCTGAGCGGAAAACTGATCATGAGAACCGATGAACCCGTCACCAATCATGGCACACATACCGCCGGTACACTTGCGGGCGGAGGTATCCTCAATCCGCTTTATACCGGTATGGCGCCCCGGGCACATCTTGTAGTGAATGATTTCAGCAATATCCTGGTGAATAGTCCAACCTATGTTACTGATTATAATATCCCTTTAACGAGTAACTCCTATTTTAATGGAGCATTAAACTGCCCGGGGGACGGAGATTATAACATACTAAGTAATTATGTGGATTCCCAGATGCTGGGCTACCCGAAACTGCTGCATGTATTTGCTGCCGGCAATGACGGCGGTTTAACCTGCGGAACCTTTCCCGCATCCTTTGCAACCATAAAATCCGGATTTCAAACGGCGAAAAATGTGCTCACGGTC
>DATCAO010000005.1:0-2081 GCA_036512575.1 Puia sp. | reverse complement strand
AAGACCAGTGGCAGGGCAAAGGGTTGGTCACATTGAGCATCGTCATGGTGTGAGCCCGTTCCTTTACCAACTGAGAGAAAGTGACCGTCATGGTTTTGGCAAATGATAAGGTTTTGCATGACAATGGTTAAATGGAAAAGTTAACGAACATCCTATCTTGACTATTGATTACTTCTTCATCCAGCCTTCCGGCCATGACTGCCCTTTCAATATGCCTCAATGGCCTCGTTGTCATTTCCCAGAAACCTTTGTATTTTTTTCAATCTCCTTTTGAAGAGCCGGCAAGTTGTTTATATTCAAGGTGTCCGTTCTTATCTCCGGAGGAAGGGGATCAAGACTGTCTGCACAATCGTAAGTTATTACAGGTTTAACAGTTTTACGAACTAACCTGGTTTTAGGCCTGGACATCGCAGGAATTTTAGCAAAATACTGCCCGTTGAACTGATAAAGAATGTACCGGCTGGTCACCTTACCATTTTCCAAAACCACCGGAATACAGATGATTTTTTTATCGGCATCATACCTGATTGAACTGCCTGAGTCCTCAGGACTATCCCCAAGATTAAAAATATCGTATTCAACAGTAATAGAATTATTGAGTCCGCTGGCGGTTTTGATCAATTTGACTTTATCGTTGATTATATCTTTAAAAATGGTGAAAATGCTGATGGTCTCATAGCGTTCTCTGGAAGATTCACTGCCTCCGCTGATCGCCAGATAATAGGTTTTGTTGTTCGACCGGAGCGCATAAATAGCGGTAAAATAGCTGCCAAAGTCTTCTTTACCGACCAGTGCATCCGTTGCGTGCACTTTGCCTCCGGATCTGTACTGAAAAATATTACTGAATTGATGCGCTGTTCCTCCCTGCTGGGTGTCCCAGCTGTATATTCGGAAAAGGCCGTTGGCCGAGGTGACGACATTGCAGGGTGTACTGTCGATGAGGGTTTTAAATGGGTAGTCCAGGGTCGCGGGATTCTTTTTAACGAGGGTGGTTAATTTTGCGGCAAAAAGGTCACTGTAGTAATTTAAAGAGTCGTTGTTGCCATAGTAAAAAGGAAATATTTTGCGATACAGCTCCGAGAGCGCCCGGTCCGCCCGATCAAAAGAACTCGTCTGTCCGTAGGCATCTAGCCCGCGAAAGATTAAAATTAGCGTCAAAATAAATATGGTTCTTCTGAAAAACAGGGTCATATACGGCTAAATTGAGTACCATCGAAAACACCTGGCTGCCGAAATTCAAATGTAGGGTATCGGATACGGTATGTTCTCTAATCGATCCACTTATTTGTCATACTTCGGGTTCCAATCCAGGTAAGACAACCCGCCGTCACGAAAAGTATACGCTACGACGAAGTTTTCATCGTTTTTATAGGTAAAGATCTTATACCGGTACTCCGGCTTCTCCTGTCTCACACTGGTTACATTTAACTCATCATCCTCCAGATAAAAGTAAACCACATAGTTCCCAAACCCTGACCTACTGAACTCGGGGTGTTTGAGTACGAAACCATCCAGCATCTTTTTCATGTCCTCTTTACTTTTCGAAGCCCCTTGAATCAAGTAGTAGTCGTACCGGTTATACTGGGTATTGCCCAGGGAAGTGACAAAGGTGTCCAACTCGCTAAAAAACTGTTTCGGTTGAATGGCCACGGATCTGTCTTGGGTATGGCAAGCGAATAGAAAAGCCAATCCGAAAACGGCCATCGTTTGTTTCCTGAAAATGAAATTTAATGATTCCAGGCATTTCTTCATAAATGATCCCTGTTTAATTCTCCCAAGTGTCACTGCGATAGACCGGTTTACAATTTATCATTACTCGAAATATATTCCTATTGCCTCAATCGAAAAATAAAGATATTAAATAGAAAAACCCCCATTTCACCGGAGGTTTCCCTACTAAAAAAGTCTCATTGAGATCCGCTTCCCATCAATATCTTTCTTGACCTTTCAGAATTCAAACCTGAAATGTATTGGTTTCTAATCATATTTTTCCATTTGAAAAGAAGACAGAACCCGCCAGGAATCGCAGCGGCATCCTCCGCAGGAGATACAGCGGAGAGCCCGGTCCCGTCCCGCCGATG
>DATCAO010000004.1:0-3051 GCA_036512575.1 Puia sp. | reverse complement strand
CGATTTTGCCTTAATTTTCCAGTGAAAACAGTCCTCATTAACAACTTATTTACAAAAACGTCTTCAGTTATGGGCAAAATCACTTTAAAAACATCGTTACCGTTCCTGATTCTGGTTGTGTTTGCCATCCTTGCATTAATGGTTCCCTCCGCTGCCAATTTTGACGACGGCAAATACAATGGGGCTGATATCGCCTGGATGATTGTTGCTACGGCACTGGTTTTTTTAATGACCCCGGGGCTGGCTTTCTTTTATGGCGGCATGGTGAACCGGAAGAACGTGATCTCGACCATGATCAAAAGTCTGATTGCGGCGGGCCTGGTGACTGTGCTCTGGGTCGTGGTCGGATACAGTCTTTGTTTTGGAGACAGCTGGCATGGCCTGATCGGCAATCCTCTTACCCATCTCATGTTTAAGGGTGTGAACTCTGGTAAACCCTGGGTTTTCATGCCCACAGTACCACTCACATTATTTGCGCTGTTCCAGCTCATGTTTGCAATCATTACCCCTGGTCTGGTTGTGGGTGCGGTAGCTGAGCGCATTAAATTCAGTGCATATGTTTTATTCATACCCCTGTTCAGTATCCTGGTATATGCGCCGCTGGCCCACTGGAGCTGGCATCCTGACGGAATTCTTGCAAAAATGGGTGCCCTGGATTTTGCAGGAGGAACGGTAGTACATATTTCCGCAGGTTGTGCTGCACTGGCAGGTGCGATGGTGCTGAAACAAAGAAGAAGTCATATCATGCACAAAGAAATTCCACCGGCGAATATTCCTTATGTATTGATCGGAACCGGGTTACTCTGGTTTGGATGGTTTGGTTTTAATGCCGGATCAGCCGGCGCGGCCAATTCACTTTCTGTTTCTGCGTTTGCCACAACCAATACGGCAGCAGCGGCAGCCGGTCTTTCCTGGATGTTTTTTGATGTGATCAAAGGTAAAAAACCATCGGTGCTCGGATTTTGTATTGGTGCAGTGGTCGGACTGGTGGCTATTACACCAGCAGCCGGTTTTGTAGCCATACCGCAAAGTATTTTCATTGGCGTGATCGCAGCTGTAATTTCAAACACAGCTGTTTATTTCCGTTCAAAAACCAGGTTGGATGATACCCTCGATGTATTTCCCTGTCACGGAATCGGTGGTATGGTGGGTATGCTGATGACCGGAATATTTGCTACAAAAGCGGTTAATGCTGCGGGTAACGACGGTTGGTTCTACGGAAACTTTTCATTTTTCCTGACCCAGGTGAAAGCTTTACTGATCGTGGTTCCGTATAGCTTTATCGTTTCTTACGGAATCTTTAAATTCATTAACTACCTGTTGCCAATACGCGTTTCCCAGGCTGAAGAAGAAGAAGGCCTGGATGCGAGTCAGCATGCAGAAAAATATATGCAGGGACATTTACTGGTGACGACTGAAAACGGCGTCACGGAAAAAGAAGCATTATCGTTTTAGTGTTGATTGAGTGGATTCAGACCTTTGAGTGGAAAACAAGGGCTGAATATAATGGCAAAAGCCTCCATATATAACCGGAACTGTATACATTCTCGTAAATTTGCACTCGGTAAAATTTGTGCTGATTGAAATATTTACGGGCTGTTAATAAATACTTCTGGAAATATAAATGGAGGCTTTTGCTTGGCCTCCTGTTTGTAATCCTTTCCAACTATTTTCGCATACTCGCACCCCAGGTTACCGGGTATGTGGTCAATACCGTAGAAAAGGAACTATCCGTGCAGGTGCAGGCTAAGTCCTCAAAGTCTGTTTCCCCCGAAATGCAGATGCAATATGCAAAGACCAGGAAATCGGATACAGCCAACTACGATATCCTGGTAAAAAAATTCATACGAACATTAAATTCCACCCGGCAGTCCTTCGGAAATAAAGTAGTGATCTCAGGAATTACCCTGCTTGTCCTGGCCATCATCGGCGGCATATTTATGTTTCTGATGCGGCAGACGATTATCGTGATGAGCCGGCATATTGAATTTGACCAGAAGAATGAAATTTACCAGCACTATCAGCAGCTGGATACTTCCTTTTATAAAAGCCACAGCACGGGCGACCTCATGAGCCGGATGGCGGAAGATGTGAGCAGGGTGCGCATGTATACCGGACCGGCCATCATGTACCTGGTGAACCTTTTAGCCACCATTGGCTTCAGCCTCTACTTTATGATCAGGAAAGATGCACTCCTCACAGCTTATGTGCTGGCGCCTCTCCCCATACTGGCGGTAACCATCTATATGGTCAATAACCTGATCCACAGGAAAAGTGAACGGATCCAGGCCCTGCTCAGTAACCTGACCACCAATGCCCAGGAATCCTACAGCGGCATACGCGTAATCAAATCCTTTGTTCAGGAATCGGCCATGCTCCGCTTTTTCAGTGCCAATAGCGAAGAGTATCGGAAAAATGCCATTGGTCTCGCTAAAGTGGAAGCCATTTATTTCCCTTCCATGGGACTGATTATCGGATTGAGCACCCTGCTTACCATAATGATCGGAGGATTTTATGTGGTACAGGGAACCCACCAGACCGACCTGGGCACCATTACAGAATTTGTGATTTATATCACCATGCTCACTTTTCCCGTGAGTGCCATCGGATGGGTTGCCAGTATGATCCAGCGCGCAAGTGCTTCCCAGAAAAGGCTCAATGAATTTTTGGAAAGCAAACCGGTTATTCAGAACAATGCCCAACCCGTCAGGCAGCCACTCAGCGGAAAAATTGTTTTCGATCAGGTGGATTTTATTTATCCGCATACCGGGATCCACGCGCTGAAAAATTTCAGCCTGGACATTCATAAAGGAGAAAAAATAGCCATCATCGGAAGAACGGGCAGCGGGAAAACGACTATCGCGCAACTATTGCTACGCTTTTATGACCCCACCAGCGGAAATATCCTGATGGATGGAAAAAACCTCCGGACCCTGGACCTTCCGGGTTTCAGAAAACAGATCGGTTATGTTCCCCAGGATGTTTTTTTGTTTAGCGATACCGTCGCCGGAAATATTCTGTTCGGATTGGACCAACAATCGGTAAGTGAAG
>DATCAO010000003.1:0-6167 GCA_036512575.1 Puia sp. | reverse complement strand
CAGGTCGTCTGTAATATTGTTAGCCGTATCCCGGATATAGATAAATGAATTGGCCTCGTAGGAAATAATATAATTATAACGCTTCTCCTTGTTGTATTCTATGAGGTAATCTTCAATTTTCTTCCGGATATCCGCTTTCAGGTCTTCATTATGTTTCATCAGGGATTCCTGAAGGGTCTGTTTGCGCATCTGGTAATTCTGTTGCATCTGGGCATATTCCTGTTGGGCTTCCTGGCTTTCAGTTGGCGACATGGTGGACGCTTTTTTCTGCCATTCAGAAATTTTCTTCTGGAAGCCTTTTTCCATTCCGCTGAGTTCGGCATTCATGTCGTTCTCCTTACTCTTAACCTGATCCAGCACATCCTTAAAATACTGGTAATGGGATTCCAGCGAGTCCAGATTGAAATACGCCAGGCGAAAATTGTTGCCTGCCTGAGTGTTATTCGTGGATTTAACCGAAACTGTCGCTCCAGTCTCGGGCTTGTGATAAACCACATAAAACAAAACGCCCGTAAGCAGTAAGGCCAGCAAACCGGGGACCATTGCAATATTTCTCATACGAATTGATGAATTTGAATGTTGTATATACCAGACATAAAAGTAGGAAGCATTTCTGCTTCCTACTCCATATTAATTCTTAAAGTTTGGCTTATTCTTCCTCATCAAACTGCATGGCTTCGCGGGTATTCTGGAGTAATTCATATTCCTCCTTACTTCCGACGATCATATTTTCAAACTCACGCAGTCCGGTACCCGCAGGAATCGGATGACCCGTAATCACATTTTCCTTCAGACCCATCATATCGTCCGTTTTACCCTGAATGGCTGCAGAAGACAGCACTTTCGTAGTTTCCTGGAACGAAGCAGCTGAAATCCAGCTCTGTGTTCCGAGGGAAGCCTTGGTAATACCCAACAGCATCGGAGCTGAAGTGGCGGAATGGGCATCGCGGAATTCGGCGAGTTTTTTATCATTACGGCGAAGAATGGAATTCTCCTCCCGCACCTCACGCAAACTTACAATCTGCCCGGGTTTGAGTTTTGTTGAATCTCCTGCTTCAGTAACTACTTTCTTATCAAAAATCCAGTCGTTTTCGTCCAGGAATTCAATCTTATCAACTGTCTCATCTTCCAGGAAACGCGTATCACCCGGATCCACGATATTCAGTTTGCGCATCATCTGGCGCACGATCACTTCAATGTGTTTGTCGTTGATCTTTACACCCTGTAAGCGATACACTTCCTGAATTTCATTCACCACATATTCCTGAACTGCGAATGGACCTTTAATAGCCAGGATGTCGGCAGGCGCAACCTGTCCGTCGGACAGCTGGGCACCGGCCTTGATAAAGTCCCCGTCCTGCGCCAGGATCTGGCGGGTAAGTGGAACAAGATATTTTTTTACTATACCGTCTTTGGCTTCAACGATGATCTCCCTGTTACCTCTTTTGATATTTCCGAAGGCAACCACCCCGTCGATTTCTGAAACTACAGCCGGGTTACCCGGATTTCTGGCTTCAAACAATTCAGTAACACGTGGCAGACCACCGGTGATATCGCGAAGTTTTCCGAGAACCCTTGGAATTTTTACAATGACCTGTCCGGCTTTAACATCCTCACCTTCATCCAAAATGATATGACTACCAACAGGAAGGTTATAATTCTTTATTTCTTTGCCTGATTCCACAACGATACCCGGAATCTTAGTTTTGTCCTTGGTATCGATAACCACTTTCTCACGGTGACCGGTTTGTTCATCAGCTTCTTCCCGGTAGGTAATCCCTTCCAGAACATTTTCAAATTTCAGTTTACCTGTGATTTCGCTGATCACAACATTATTAAATGGATCCCAGGTACAAATGATATCTCCCTTGATTACTTTTTGTCCGTCTTTCACTGTCAGCGTTGCACCATAAGGAACATTGTTCGTAATCATCAGGCGGTCGTTCTTCACGTCCGTAATCCTCACTTCACCAGTACGTCCGATAACGATAGGCACTTTCGCGCCATCATTATTTTCGGCCAGTACAGTTCTTAATCCATCAAACTGGATGGTACCGTCGAATTTAGCAAGCAGTGAAGATTCTACTGAAGCAGAACCTGCAACACCACCCACATGGAACGTACGCAGGGTAAGCTGTGTTCCAGGTTCACCAATGGATTGTGCGGCAATGATTCCGACAGCATCGCCTTTCTGCGCCGTGTAACCGGTCGCCAGGTTCTTTCCATAACATTTCACACAAACACCCCTTTTGCTTTCGCAGGTGAGTACGGAACGGATTTCTACCGTTTCAATGCCGGCTTCTTCTATTTTCCTCGCAACTTCTTCTGTGATCTCAATACCACCTGTAGCAATAATCTGATCCGTTTGCGGATCGTACACATCGTGCAGGGATACGCGACCCAGAATACGGTCGTATAATGGTTCTACGACGTCTTCATTGTCTTTCAGCGCCGTGGTGGCAATACCTCTTAATGTTCCACAGTCCTCTTCTTTGATTACCACATCCTGGGCTACGTCTACGAGACGACGGGTCAGGTAACCCGCATCGGCTGTTTTCAATGCTGTATCTGCAAGGCCTTTACGCGCACCATGGGTAGAGATAAAATAGTCCAATACATTCAATCCGCCTTTAAAATTCGAGAGGATCGGATTCTCAATGATTTCACTTCCTGTGGAACCCGACTTTCTGGGTTTGGCCATCAGACCGCGTATGCCCGCCAGCTGTTTGATCTGCTGTTTGGAACCACGGGCACCGGAATCCAGCATCATGTATACGGAATTGAATCCCTGTTTATCAGCTGCGAGTTCGCGTATCAGCGTTTCCGTGATGCGTGTATCCACCCTCGACCAGATGTCGACGATCTGATTATACCTTTCATTGTTTGTAATCAGCCCGGTATTGTAGTTATCCCATACTTCGTCCACTTCCACTTTAGCATTCACCAGCAATTCTTCCTTGGTGTCTGGGATGATGAGGTCATTAATACTAAAAGACAATCCGCCGCGGAAAGCCATGCGGAACCCGAGCGTCTTGATATCATCGAGGAACTTCGCGGTCTTTGGCACGTTTGTCCATTTAATAATATTCCCGATGATTTCGCGTAAAGATTTCTTAGTGAGCAACTGGTTTACAAAACCCACTTCAACGGGTGTGTGCTGGTTGAAAAGCACCCGTCCGACGGTAGTCTCCAGCAGTTTCTTCTCGAGCACATCATTTTCATTTCTCACGTTCACTTTTACCTTGATGTAAGCGTGCAGATCAAGCTGATTTTCGTTATACGCGATGATCACTTCTTCAGGACTATAAAAAGATTTTCCCTCGCCCTTCACTTTTTCCGTTGGAGTTGATTTCTTTCCTTTGGTTATATAGTACAATCCCAAAACCATGTCCTGTGAAGGAAGTGTGATGGGCGTACCGTTCTGGGGATTGAGGATATTATGGCTGGACAGCATCAGCAACTGGGCTTCCAATACAGCAGCGCTGCTCAGGGGAACATGCACCGCCATCTGGTCACCATCAAAGTCGGCGTTGAACGCTGTACAAACCAGCGGGTGAAGCTGGATCGCCTTTCCTTCAATCAGTTTGGGTTGAAATGCCTGGATTGATAAACGGTGAAGTGTCGGAGCACGGTTGAGCATCACCGGATGCCCCTTCAGGATATTTTCAAGAATATCCCAAACGATGGCTTCTTTACGGTCAACCAGCTTGCGGGCTGATTTCACAGTCTTTACGATACCTCTTTCTATCAGTTTGCGGATAATAAACGGTTTGAATAATTCAGCCGCCATGTCTTTTGGCAAACCACATTCATGCAGCTTCAATTCAGGTCCCACCACAATAACGGAACGTCCTGAATAGTCAACACGTTTACCCAGCAGGTTCTGACGGAAACGTCCTTGTTTACCTTTCAGCACATCACTCAAAGATTTCAGCGCCCTTCCGCCTTCTGCTTTCACTGCATTTGACTTACGGCTGTTGTCAAAGAGTGAATCGATAGCTTCCTGCAGCATTCTCTTTTCATTACGCAGGATCACTTCAGGTGCTTTAATTTCCAGAAGCCTTTTTAAACGGTTGTTGCGGATGATCACCCGACGGTACAGATCATTCAGATCTGAAGATGCGAACCGGCCACCTTCCAGGGGAACCAGCGGGCGAAGTTCAGGAGGAATAACGGGAATATATTGCATCACCATCCATTCCGGACGGTTGGTAATTCTTGTGTTGGCATCGCGGAAACTTTCCACTACGCTTAAACGTTTTAATGCATCTGCCTTACGCTGCTGTGATGTTTCATTTGCCGCCGCAGCGCGCAGGTCAAAACTCAGTTGATCCAGGTCGATGCGTTGCAATAAATCATGTACAGCCTCGGCTCCCATCTTGGCGATGAACTTTTGCGGATCATCGTCAGGCAGGTACTGATTGTCTTTGGGAAGCGTATCTAAAATTTCCAGATACTCTTCTTCTGTAAGCAGGTCACCCTGATTCTGGTTTTTATCTGCGCGGATACCGGACTGGATAACCACATATCTTTCATAATACACAATGCTCTCGAGTTTCTTGGAACTCATACCCAGCAGGTAGCCCGTTTTATTCGGAAGACTCTTGAAATACCAAATATGAACTACTGGTACTACCAGTTTAATATGACCCATGCGCTCCCTGCGCACCTTCTTCTCCGTGACTTCCACACCACAACGGTCGCAGACAATACCCTTGTAACGGATTCTTTTATACTTTCCGCAGGCGCATTCATAGTCCTTCACAGGGCCAAAAATGCGTTCGCAGAACAATCCATCCCTTTCAGGTTTGTAGGTTCTGTAGTTTATGGTTTCAGGCTTTAAAACCTCTCCGTAAGATCTTTCCAGGATGGAATCCGGAGAAGCAAGACCGATGGTAATTTTTGAGAAAGTGGCTTTGGGACGATTTTCTTTTTTAATAGCCATATTTTTAATATCAGGTTTTTAAAAGACAGTTACCACAAATGCGATAATCAAGCAGTCCATGAGCAGGAGTTTTCTTCCCCCTTTCACAACCTACTTGGTTGAAAATCAATAAATTAACAGAGGATTAATTCTGAAAATGCCAACATAAGGAGGGCAAAGGTACGTGGTTTGTATTAATTTACCAAGATCCTGTCTCCGCAGCCGGGGAATTTAAAATCCTGTTTCTGAGGCGTTTTTACGGGGCGGGAACTGAAATTTCAGAGTCTTTCGGGATTATAAAATGCATGATGTCCCGCTCCTTAAGCCAACCGCTACGGGGAGCAGTTGGGAATGGTTTAATTCGGACTATTCAAATGCTTAATTTTATGTATCTAAGTAGTCCACTTTGCTTCCCTGGCCCACAATAGTCGCTATAGAAAAAGAGGGTAACATGATGGCAGTATATTCATTTGGAATGTTCAGGATTCATGCATAATGGTTTCTTTATTCCTTTCGAGAAATTTTTCCCGGATAATCTTTTGTACCGGTACTCCACGGATCTTGCTTTCGAGCCATGAAATGATGTCCAGGTATACAAACGCCCTGGTTTCATATCGGTTTTTTTCGTAGTTCTTCAACCTGTCCAGCAATTCCGAGAATTCCGGTTTGAGTTCTTTTGGACCCAATTGAAATGAATTTCTCAGAAATTGGAATATCTCCTCTTCAACCCGGCTCAGATTCTTCATTTTTGCCATAAATCGATACACTGATTTAATCAGGTATTCCAGCAGGCTGTCGTTGCCAAGTTCATAGTGGGCGATCAGATGCAGAAGACGTGCGTAACACTGCAGGTCCGTGCGCAGGTCCATCCTCCAGTTAATAATCTTATTCAGGTATTTGATGGTATTTTCATAATCTCCGCTCCCAAAATACAGACTTGCAAATTTGTAATAGAAGATAAGGATCCGGTGCCTGTCCAAATAGATTTCATGCTCTTTTAGTTTCTCTTCGATATAAGGTACCAGTTCGATCCCCTCCGAAAAGGTTCCATCAATAAAATGCTGGTTTATTTTCGCGATATGCAGGTAGACAAAAGTCTGAATACGGTTATTGTCATTTTGCTGGACTTCATCAGAATGGTAAAACTTTTCAAACCGCCTGAGCGTTTCCAGAAATTTCGGATAGTTCAGCAGGTCAAAATGTGCTCCCAGCAGGTTATGCATGCCTTTGATATAATGGGCTG
>DATCAO010000002.1:0-4208 GCA_036512575.1 Puia sp. | reverse complement strand
CAGATCCACTTTTTTCAAACGGGCGATGGCATGATTCCGAAAAATGAGCCATTTGGTATCCGCGAGTTCACTGTTTACAAACTGATCCGCATTCAGCGAATTGATGGCAGGTTGCCAGGTTCTCAGAAAACTGCGCATATCTGCAGCCCGTTTGGGCGACTCATTCTTCTGCACCCAGTCGGTCAGTTTTTTTAACTGCAGGCTATCAGACGATTTGAAATGACGTAGTAAAGGATAGTCGGCATAACTGTCTTCATCACGGCTGTCATTAAAAAACGCCATGAACTGGTAATACTCATCGTGCGTAAACGGATCGTAGGGATGACTATGGCATTGCACGCATCCAAAGGTAGTTCCCATGAGGGCTTCCCAGGTCGTATTCACACGGTCAAGCACAGCTGCAGTTCTGAATTCTTCGTTTTCAGTTCCGCCTTCATCGTTCGTCATGGTATTCCGGTGGAAAGCCGTTGCGATATATTGTGCATCTGTGGGATCCGGCATGAGGTCGCCGGCGATCTGATCCCGGATAAACTGATCGTAGGGCTCATCAGCATTAAAAGCATGGATCAGCCAGTCACGATAACGCCAGATACTCCGGCTGTCGTCTCTTTCGTATCCTTTGGTATCTGCGTATCGGGCCAGGTCCATCCATACGGCGGCCCAGCGTTCCCCATACTGGGGCGAAGACAGTAGGCTGTCAACCAGTTCTTCGTATGCCCCCTCTTTATTATTTTTCATAAAAGCAGAAGCCCATTTTTCCGGAGCCGGCACACCGGTCAGATCCAGGCTCACCCTTCTTAATAAAACCGATTTGTCTGCCTCCACAGAAGGTTTCAGCTTTTCCTGTTTCAGTTTATCGTAGATGAAATAATCGATATCATTATTTGCCCAGTCTAATTTTTTTGCAGGTAGCAATCCGAAGAGCGCTCCCGCAGGCATTGGTTTATTTACGGGTTTCACAGAAACATAGGCCCAGTGGTCTCCCCAGGGTGCGCCTTCCTTTATCCAGCGTCGGAGAATGCTGATTTCATCTGCTGTGAGCGGTTCATGTTTATAAGGCATGCGCTCTTCAGGATCTTTGTTGGTAATGCGCCGGATCATTTCGCTGTGCTCCGGATCACCGGGGATGATAGCCAGCTTGCCGGATTCGGTTTTGGCAATAGCTTCGGAGCGAAACAATACACTGAAGCCGCCTTTGCGACGGACACCACCGTGACAGGTGATGCATTTCTTATTAAAAATGGGTTTGACCTGCGAAATGTAATCAACGGGTTTCTGGTGTAGTACAACCAGGCTGACGGTAAAAACGACGGTTAAAAGCGCCAGCAGAACGACCCATTTTTTCTTTCCCTCAAAAGCTACCATGGCAGGCAATTGATTAACCGTTGAAATTACAATTTTTTCCGTGAACGGGTTAACGGAATACCATGATCAATATATTGAAGGAACCGGGCCGCTCTGCACCTGGGGAATCATATTATTATACCAGGGTGCATCTTTTTCGATGCGTGCGTTTTGGCAGAGCACCATCTGCCATTGATTACGTTTGTACTCATATACTTCCACAAAACTGACGTATTGATCGATGGTGGTAGTCATCGTGGATAACTTAAACCGGATATTGGCCCTTCCATAGATCCAGCCGGCGTTTCCGTCTACCACAGCAATCACTTTTTCGGGATAAATGAACAGGTAGGTGATGTGGCCGCTGGATATATCTTTCATGAATGACTGCTTATTATCAATAACCCCACTGGAATGAATAAAGATCAGGGAGTCCCCAAGCATCGCAGAAAGCTGCACCGTATCCCGATGAACCATGGACTGGAAGCGTCTTTTCTCCAGGGCAAGTAAATGGGGCCGTTCATCCGCCTGTGCCCGGAGACCCGTAACCTGGAGAAGGAGCAGTCCGTAAATAATGATAAACGGCCTGAATTTTAAAGATTTCATTCGATGAAAGGGGCTGGATTTAAGGGTTGCATTCCCGTCCAAATGTCGGATTTCTTTTTTAAATCGATGATCCGGGTTCGGGCTTTTTAGACCATCCGGTTTCATTAACGTCTACGGAATCGATTTTGTGATTAAATTGTATAAAATAACCACCAATGAGAAAATATCCGGGTCTCTTATTAATACTTTTTTTTGCGGCCTGTCAACCCGCAGACAACAAACCATCTGCCGAAGCGACTGATCCCATCGATCTGAAAGCCATGGACAGCACGGTTCGTCCGCAGGATAATTTCTTCCTCTACGCCAATGGCACCTGGCTTAAAAATGTACAAATCCCCGCCTCCCAGTCAGGCTGGGGCTCATTCTTCATACTGGCCGACAGCTCCCTTGCCCGCATGCATTCATTGCTGGACTCACTTTCCCGGCTGACGAGTACAGTGAAAAATACAAATGCACAACAGGTTGCCGATCTCTACTTCAGCGCCATGGACTCCACAGGTATTGCGGCAAGAGGCTGGCAACCGGTGAAGCCGGAACTGGACAGCATCAACGCCATCACTGACGTGAATGGCCTGCTGCGCGAAATCGCAAAAGAATACGCCATTAATCACGGCCCCTTTTTCACTTTTTATGTGAGTCCCGATGAAAGAAACAGTGCCTTATACGCCGCACATTTTGACCAGGGCGGACTGGGCCTGCCCAACCGTGACTATTACTTTAACCAGGACACTTCCATTCAAAAAATCAGGAATGCCTATAAACAACTGGCCGGAAAATTTTTCGAACTTTCAGGTTCTGACGCCTCTTTAGCCGGCCAACAGGCTGCCTCTGTACTTGACCTGGAAACGGCGATGGCTAAGGCGTCCAAATCACCGGTTCAGCTCAGGGACCCCGTCGCCAACTACAATAAAATTCCCGTCAGTAAACTCAATGCTATCATGCCGGGCTGGACTGATCTGCTCCAATACCTGATGGTCCATGCAGATACGGTGATTGTAGGCCAGCCTGCTTTTTTTAAAGAGCTCGGTATACTCCTGCATAAAACGCCACTTGCAGATATAAAAAATTATCTGTGGTTTCACGTGTTGTTCGACGACGCACCCTATCTGAGTGAGGCATTTGTGAATGCACGTTTTAACTATACCAAAATGCTGAACGGACAAAAAGTAATGAAAGAACGCTGGAAGAGAATGACTTCCCTGGTGGATGAGCAACTCGGTGACGCTCTGGGTGAATTGTATGTGGCCAAATATTTCCCGCCCGAAGCCAAAGAAAGAATGATTGAACTGGTCAACAACCTGGAGACCACTTATGCTGAAAGAATCCAGCAGCTGGACTGGATGTCGGACAGTACCAAACAAAAAGCGCTGGTTAAATTACACGCCATTGTCAAGAAGATCGGTTATCCCGACAAATGGAAAGACTATTCTACTGTAAATATTGTGCGGGACGATATCGTTGCCAATATCCGCCAAACGGCCAATTATGAATACAAACGCAGCCTGAATAAAATCGGCAAACCGGTGGACCGTACCGAATGGTTTATGACGCCGCCCACCATCGATGCATACTACGATCCCACGCAAAACAATATCAATTTCCCTGCTGGCATTCTGCAGCCTCCCTTCTTTTACCTTCATGGTGATGATGCCATTAATTATGGTGGTATCGGATTTGTGATCGGCCACGAGATCACGCATGGTTTCGACGACCAGGGCCGACAGTTTGATGCGAATGGCAATATGAAGGATTGGTGGACGGCCACAGACGCTGCAAAATTCAAACAAAGAGCGTCGTTTATCATCCAACAGTATAACGGATATGTAGCTATCGATACATTTCACATCAATGGAGAATTAACGGAAGGGGAAAATCTCGCAGACAATGGCGGCCTCGCCATTTCTTATGCCGCTTTTAAAAAGACCGCACAGGGCAAATCCAACGATCTGATCAACGGACTCACTCCTGACCAGCGCTTTTTCCTGAATGCAGCGAATGTGTGGCGCATCAAAGTAAGGGATGAGAGCCTGCGCACACAGGTACTGAACAATCCGCATTCCACGCCGATGTACCGCGTGAATGGCCCTGTTTCCAACATGCCTGCATTTTACGAAGCATTTCATGTGAAACCCTCGGATCCGATGTTCCGCGCCGACAGCATTCGGGTGAAGGTCTGGTAAACGCTAATTGAATCCGGCCATTTTATGCAATGCCCCTGGATCATAGAGCTGGCCGTCTTTAATGACCAGGCTGACCTT
>DATCAO010000001.1:0-3496 GCA_036512575.1 Puia sp. | reverse complement strand
CCCTTGGGATAAATTGCATTTTTGCCCAGATTTTCTTCAATACGGAGCAGCTGATTGTATTTGGCGATCCGGTCGGTACGGCTGGCAGATCCGGTTTTTATTTGACCGCAGTTCAGGGCTACTGCGAGATCAGCAATCGTTACATCTTCCGTTTCGCCGCTGCGATGGCTCATGATCGTATTATAGCCATTGTGCTGGGCGAGGGTAACGGCATTGATGGTTTCAGTAAGTGTTCCGATCTGGTTAACCTTCACCAGCAAAGCGTTCGCCGTTTTATCGTCGATGCCTTTCTGCAGTCTTTCAACATTGGTCACAAATAAATCGTCACCCACCAGCTGCACTTTGGATCCGAGTACAGTGGTTAGGTTCTTCCACCCTGCCCAGTCGTCTTCAGCCATACCATCTTCGATGGAAATGATTGGATATTTTTTCACCCATGATGCCCAGAATTTTACCAGTTCGTCGCTGCTGAGTTCCTTTTTACTGCTCTTGTGAAATACATATTTTTTCTTCTTGCCATCCCAAAGTTCACTATTAGCCGCATCCATGGCGATCGCAATCTGGGTTCCGGTTTTATAACCTGCGGCAGATATGGCTTCCAGCACGGTTTCTATAGCTTCTTCATTGCTTTGGATATTGGGCGCAAACCCTCCTTCATCACCCACATTGGTACTGAAACCCTTCTTCTTCAAAACTCCTTTTAGGGTATGGAAAATATCCACGCCCCAACGAAGACCTTCACTAAATGAAGAAGCGCCTACGGGCATGACCATGAATTCCTGGAAATCAATTTTATTATCTGCATGCGCTCCGCCGTTCAGGATATTCATCATCGGCATCGGCAAGGTAACAGCATTGGTTCCGCCGACATAACGGTACAGGGGAAGACCTGCTTCCTGCGCCGCAGCTTTTGCAGCAGCGAGACTCACTGCCAGCATACCATTGGCGCCGAGTTTGGATTTATTCGGTGTACCGTCTGCGGCAATGATGGCAGCATCGAGGCCGACCTGGTCCGACACTTCAAAACCGTTCAGTTTTGTTGCGAGCGTGGTATTTACATTGGCGACAGCTTTCAGCACGCCTTTGCCCTGATATATTTTTTTATCTCCGTCCCGAAGTTCAACCGCTTCGTGAATTCCGGTGCTCGCACCGCTGGGTACAGCTGCCCTGCCCATAAAACCGGCTTCGGTAATGATGTCCACTTCAACAGTTGGATTTCCGCGGCTGTCTAATATTTGTCTCGCATGGATTTTCTTAATGCTACTCATGAGTTGTGGTTTTTGTTAGTCCCCTGAAAATGTCTTCCAGGCTCCGGTTTTCAGACTGCAAAGAAACAATGTTCCAATTATTCTGCAATGACAGGGAGAGTAATTGTTTTTTTAATAATTCGGGATCCAGGGCTTCGAGTTCCCATTCAAATTCGCCGGCCTGGCGGATTCCCCTGAGCTGGTCCAGAGACCGGAACAGCCCGGCAGTTAGTTTTTCCTTCAAAACGACTTTGATGAATTTCCCCTTTTCCTCTTTTCTCAGATCGGCCAGGTTATTGTCGGCGATGATTTTTCCCTGGTTGATGATGATCACCCGGTCGCAGATGGCCTCCACTTCCTGGAGTATATGGGATGAAAAAAGCACGGTCCGGTTCTTTCCGTAATTCCGGATGACGTCGCGGATCTCCACGATCTGGTTGGGATCGAGACCGGTGGTGGGTTCATCCAGGATCAGCGTTGCCGGTTCATGAATCAGCGCAGCAGCGAGACCCACACGTTGTTTATATCCTTTTGAAAGCTGAGATATTTTTTTTCCGGCCTCTGGGAGCAGACCCACGCGCTCGATTACCTCATTGATTTTTTTCTTTTTTTCGGGAAGCCGGTGGATGTCGGCAATAAAATACAGATACTCCCGGATATACATATCCGGATACAGCGGGTTGGATTCAGGCAGGTAGCCCGTCAATTTTTTTGTTCGCAGCGGTTCTTCATGTACATCAATTCCGTTTAGGAAAGCCTGGCCTGCGCTGGGTTTGAGACAACCGGTGAGGATTTTCATTGTCGTGGATTTGCCTGCACCATTGGGTCCCAGGAAACCAACGATTTCACCCACCTGAACGGAAAAAGATATTCCGTCTATCGCTTTTTGTTCACCATAAAGGCGGGTGAGCTCCCTTACTTCAATCGACATTCTTTAACGCTTAAGGCCAAAAGCTTAAGGCTTAAGGCGGAGCGAATCTACGAATAATGTGGTAAGCGTGGAATTGTGGATATGAGAGAATGTGGAAATGAAATGAAAAATGATAATATGAAAATGAATTTACAAATCTTCACATTGTCATTCTTCCATTCAATTTTCGCATGTACACATTTGCTACAATTCCATCCCGCCTTTGGCGGGACCACATTAATATCAAACTATCCCTAAATCCTTCTGTATCTGCTCCAGCGTGCGCCCTTTTGTTTCCGGCATCACGCGCCAGATAAAAATCAGGGAGAGCAGCATCATACAGCTGAAAAAGATAAATGCATAGTGCCCGCCGTTGGGGACCTTATTCACGAAGATGGGAAATGTCCAGGCGATGATGGCGGCCATGATCCAATGGGTGAAGCTGCCGAGTGAACTTCCCTGGGAACGAACGGAGTTTGGAAATATTTCCGAAATAAAAACCCAGATCACAGCGCCCTGTGACAATGCGAAAAAAGCAATAAAGCCAACGAGATAAAAAATGACATACTGGTTTCCCGCTCCCGTGCTGTTGAATGCAAAAGCTGTCAGGGCCAGAAAAACAGCGGTGCCGATTGCTCCGGTAATCAGCAATGTCTTTCTTCCTACTTTGTCGATGATGGACATACCCAGGAAAGTGAATATCAGGTTTGCCCCTCCGATATATACCGGTTGTAAAAATGATGCCTGCTGACTGAATCCGGCCATCTCAAAAATGCGGGGTGCATAATATAATATGGCATTAATGCCGGAAAGCTGGTTGAACATGGCGAGCAGCACAGCATATAAAATCGGTTTCGCAAATTTACCGCTAAACAGGTTTTCATCCGGTATTTTGGATACAGCGGTTTTGGGAGTATGCAGCAGGGCGTGTTCCTCATTGATCACTGCTTTGGCATCAGGCTCACCCGTGCGCGCAAAAATGCGTGCCGCTTCTTCATCCCGGTTATTTAAAATCAGCCATCGCGGACTTTCAGGAATGATCCGAAGCAAGAGGGCGAAGAGTCCGGCGGGTACCACCATGATCCCGACCATCCAGCGCCAGGAGCCTGCTCCGATTTGCTGGAATGCGAAGTTGGTCAGGAAGGCTACCAATATGCCAATGACAATATTCAACTGGAACATTCCGGTAAGTCTGCCGCGCACAGGAGCCGGGGATATTTCTGAGATATACATCGGTCCGACCACAGAAGACGCGCCGACGGCGATGCCTCCGATCATACGGAATATGATGAAGAGTATCCAGGTCGGCGTGAGTGAACAACCTATTGCCGACAGCAGG